>JAAYZL010000121.1 GCA_012514855.1 Clostridiales bacterium | reverse complement strand
TCGGCGCGGCGGAATACGCGCTGGCGACGGGCGATTCCGGCGCGCTCGAGGACGCGCGGCGCGTGTACGCGCTCGTCCGCGCGATTCACCGCGACCCGGCAAGCGACCCCTTCCGGGTACCGCCCAAGACCTACCCCGAGGCGCGCGCGACCAAGCCGTTCGCCAACGCGATGATTTTGCTCAACGTGGCGGACGTGCTCAGGCGCTGCGACCCGGAGCGCGCTGAGGAGTACGCCGCGGACGCGCGGGCGTATGCGGAGGAGATCGTGCGGGACTTCTACAAGCCGGAGCTCGGCGCGCTGCTCGAACACGTCGCCCCGGACGGGTCGTTCCTCGCCGACAATGCGGACACCCGCGTCGTCAACCCGGGCCACGCCATCGAGGGTAGCTGGTTTCTGATGAACGAGGCGCGGTACCGGAAGGACGGCGCGCTGATGCGCGCGGCGCTCGATATCCTCGACGATTCGCTCGAACTCGGCTGGGACGGGGAATACGGCGGCCTCCACTACTTCGTCGACGTGTTGAAAAAGCCGGTGATCCCGCTCGAGGCGGACATGAAGCTCTGGTGGCCGCACTGCGAGGCGCTGATCGCGACGCTGACGGCCTACCGCGAGACCCGCGAACAGCGCTACGCCGACTGGTTTGAGACGCTCACGGACTACTGCTTTTCGCGCTTTTCCGACCGCGCGTTTGGCGAATGGTACGGCTACCTGCACCGCGACGGCAGCGTGTCGCACGCCTACAAGGGTTCGCTCTACAAGGGCCCTTTCCACACGCCGCGCGCGCTGATGCTCTGCCACCGAATGCTCAAAGACCTGGCGGAGGAATAGAAAGAGGAGGAATTCCCATGCCCAACTTCCGGCTGCGCGACATCCGCGGCGTGATCCCCGCGATGCTGACGCCCTTTGCCCCCGACGAATCGGTCGATCCGGAGCGCGTGCGCGCGCTGACGCGCCACCTGTGCAAAAAGCCCATCGGCGGGCTGTACCTGACGGGCTCGACGGGCGAGGGCTTCATGATGACGCCGGACGAGCGCAAGCTCGTCGTCGAGGCCGTGCTTTCCGAGGCGCGCGGCCGCGTGCCCGTGATCGTCCACGTGGGCGCGATCAGCACGCGGATGAGCGAGGAGCTCGCCCGCCACGCGGCCGGCGCGGGCGCAGACGCCGTCTCCGCCGTTCCGCCCATCTACTGGAAGTTCTCCGACGACAATGTCGCGCGCTACTACGCCGACATCGCGCAGGCGGCCGGTATCCCGATGGTGATCTACAACATCGCGCTGGCCGGGCTGGTGAGCTTCGACATGATCAAGCGGCTCGGCGCGATCGACGGCGTCGAGGGCATCAAGTACACGGCCTTCACGCACTACGATATCGCGCGCATGAAGGACGCGCTCGGGGAGGGCTTCACCGTGTATTCCGGCGCCGATGAGATGGCCGTCAGCGGGCTCGCCTTCGGCGCGGACGGGTTGATCGGCTCGACGTTCAACTGCCTGGCCGAGCTGTTCGTCGATCTGTACGCCGCCGCGGCCGCCGACAATGAAAAGCGCGCCGCCGAGCTGCAGCGCGTCGCCAACCGGATCATCTTTGCGTTCCTGGACTGCGACCTGATTCCGGCGCTCAAACTGGCGCTTCGCTGGGAGGGCGTGGACGCCGGCGTCTGCCGCCGCCCGTTTTCGCGCTTTACCCCGGAGCGGGAGGCCGAGATCCGGGAGGTCTTCGCGGCGCTCCAGCGCAAACTCAACACCGACGTCCCCTTCATGCGGATGCTGTAAACTGTCACGAGATGGCCGGCGCAAGGCGGAAACAAAAGGGCCGGGGAACCGGAGGAGCCCCGCCTCTGAGGTGCGGGCGGGCCGCAGGAACTCCGGCTTGCGGATTTTGCTGCCGTCGATCGCCGCGAAGGCGGGGCGCTTTCGCCAGCGCCGCGTCGGGAAACGGCGAGGCGCCGCCGCGCGCGCGGATTGCGCGCCGCTTGTGCGCGGGAAAAACATATGTTATAATAACGAAGCGAGCGAGCGCGGCAGGGTCCGGGAGGGCATCTCCGCGACTCGCCCCGGCGAGGCGACCCTTCATGCGCCGACCGGGAAATTGACCGTATGCCGCCGGCGCTTCCGGGCGGGGAGCCGCCGGCCATGGAGGGGTGATGGCCTATATGCCGGACGGATTGGAAGGGCGGCCGCAGTACGCGCTGAAGCACGCGGTGCTGGCGTCGATTTCGCTGGCGTTCCTCGCGTTTGGATTTTTCATGGACGGCCCGGCCGCGGTGATGCGGGGCTTGCTCCGGATCGTCGAGGAGCCCGCGGTGCTGATCACCGATTACATAGCGGTCGGCGGCATCGGGGCGGCGTTTGTCAACGCGGGGCTGCTGATGCTCCTCTGCGCGGCGATGCTGTTCGCGCTTCGGGTGGACATCGGCGGGATTTCGGTGGCCTCCGTGTTCCTGGTGGGCGGCTTCGCGCTGTTCGGAAAGAACCTGCTGAACGTGTGGCCGGTCATATTCGGCGCCTTCCTCTACGCGAGGGTGCGCGGCGAGCCGTTCGCCAAATATGTGCACACCGCCTTACTCGCGACCAGCTTCGCGCCGGTGGTGACGGAGTTCCTGTTTGTGGTGGATCTGCCGCTGGCGCTCAGGCTCCCGCTGGCCCTCATAAGCGGCGCGAGCGTGGGTTTTTTGATCGCGCCCGTGTCCGCGGGCGCGCTGAAGCTGCACCGCGGGCTGACGCTCTACAACGTCGGCTTCTCGGTCGGCATCCTCGGGACGGTCTACGTGTCCGTGTTCAAGTCCTACGGCTATAAAGCCTACACGAGGCTCGTCTGGTCCACGGGCGCCACAACCCCGCTGGGCCTGTTTTCCGCGGCGCTCTTTGTCGCAATGATCGCGGCGGCGCTCGTCATCGACCGCGGCGCTCCCGCAAAGGCCGCGCGCATCTTCCGATATCCGGGCACGCTCGGCAGCGACTTCATCGCGCGGGAGGGGTTTGCGCAGGCGCTCGTCAACATGGGCCTCAACGGGCTGGTGGCGACCGCCTACGTGCTGCTGGTCGGCGGGCCGCTGAACGGGCCGACCCTCGGCGGGATTCTGGCGGTGGCCGGGTTCGGCGCGTTCGGCAAGCATCTGAAGAACATCCTGCCGATCTTCGCGGGCGTGATCATCGGTGGGCTGACGAAGAACTGGAACATCAACGACCCGTCGATACTGTTCGCCGCGCTCTTCGGCACGTCGCTCGCGCCGATCGCCGGCCATTACGGATGGTTCTGGGGCGTGGTGGCCGGGTTTGTCAACTCGTCCGTGGTCCTGCACTGCGGCGTATTGCACGGCGGAATGAACCTGTACAACACGGGCTTTTCCGCCGGCATTGTCGCGGCGGTCATGGTTCCCATACTGGATTCCTTCAAAAAGAAAGAGCGCCGGCAGGCGATGCGGAGCGTCGATCCGCCCCTTGACGCCTGAGGGATGCGCTGTCGTATGAACTGAGACTCCCCCGCCATACTTGCGCATGGCGGGGGAGTCCGGCGATTCCGGGGTTACCAGGGCTCCTTGGACGCCCAGACCTCCTCGTAGTTCGACAGATCGACGACCTCGTAGCCGGTATCGATGTAGTGGCTCTCGTCGCCCAGGTCGACCTCCTCGCCCACGATCAGCTTGTAGAGCGTCTCGACGCCGATCGAGCCCATGGCGGGGTAGTTCTGGCCGATCAGAATGTCGACCATGTTGAGCCCGACGAACTGCAGCATCGGCTCGCAGGTGTCGATGGAGACGATGCGCCCGCCGTTCTCCATGAACAGCTTGACCTCGGGCAGCGCGTCCGGATCGGCAAAGTACGGCCAGCCGCCGTCAAAGAACCAGCCCGCGAGGTCGGGGTTGGCGGCGGTGTACTGGGAGACGACCTCGACGGACTTCTGCACGTCGTCCTCGCCGGTCTGCACGGGCAGCACCTCGATGGGGCTTGCGGCGGCCGCGAGCGTCTCCTTGAAGCCGGTGATGCGCATTTCGAGGTTCGGCGCGCCCAGCACGCCCGTCAGGATGGCGACCTTGCCGCCCTCGGGCAGGTATTCCATCATGAACTCGGCGGAGAGCTTGCCGATGGCGTAGTTGTCGGTGCCGCAGTAGAACGAGCGCTTCGATTGCGGCGAGTCGGAGTCAAAGCAGGCCACGACGATGCCCGCGTCCACCGCGCGGTCGATGACATCCTTGAGCGCGTCCGCGTCGTTGCAGCTGATGAGTATGCCGTCGACCTGCCGCTCGATCAAGGACTCGATGACGTTGACCTGCTGCGCGGCGTCGGACGTGGTCGACCCCTCCCAGTAGATCGTGACGCCCAGTTCCGCGCCCTTTTTCTCGGCGGCGGACTTCGCGTCGAGGAAGATGGCGTTGTCCAGCGACTTGGGAACGACCGCGATCTCAATGTCCTCCGCGATCGCCGTCGAAGCGAATCCCAGCAACATCAGGGCAGCCAACAAAACCGTCAAGACTCTTTTCACGAATACCCCTCCTTATTCTTTCAAGCCCCTCGCGGGGCAAGAATTTCACTTCCGCCGGTCGCTTCGCATCTTGTCGATGGAGACCGCGACCACGATGACCACCCCCAGCACCGCCTGCTGCCAGTAGGCGGATACGTTGAGGAGCACCAGTCCGTTTCGCAGAACGCCCATGATCGCGGCGCCCAGCACCGGGCCCATGACGGTTCCGACGCCGCCGTTGACGCTCGCGCCGCCGATGATGACCGCGGCGATGGCGTCCATCTCGTAGCCGATCCCCGCGGTGGACTGGCCCACGCCCAGCCGCGCGGCGGTCGCGATGCCCGCGATGGCCGCCATCAGCCCGCACAGCGCGTACACCAGCCGCTTCGTTCGGTCCACGCGCACGCCGGAGATGCGCGCGGCCTCCTCGTTGCCGCCGATGGCGTACACCCAGCGGCCTGTTACGGTCTTTCTGAGGAAGAACGAAAACAGCAGCGCCAGTATCACCATCAGCACGATGGGCGTCGGGATCACGACCACCGATCCCAGCCCGATGAACTTGAAGCTGTCCGGAAGGCTCCCGATGGGATATCCGCCGGTGATGCCGTAGGACAGCCCCCGGGCGATCGACATCGTGCCCAGCGTCGCGATAAACGGCGGCAGCTTGAGCCGGGTGATCAGCGTCCCGTTGACGTAGCCGAACGCCGCCCCGGCGAGCATGCCCAGCAATACGCTCGGGAAGACCGGCACGTCCCATTTTGTGATCGCCATGCAGGAGATGATCCCCGAAAACGCGAACACGGAGCCGACGGACAGGTCGATGCCGCCGGTGACGATCACGAGCAGCATCCCCGTCGCCATGATCGCGTAGAAGGAGAACTGCCGGACCACGGACATGATGTTCGTGACGGAAAGGAACTTGTTCCCGACCGCGACGGTCAGGATCACGCACATCCCCAGGAGGATCAGGAAGATGTTGAAGATGCTCGTCTGCCTGAGCGCTCTGAACCGCGCCCCGGCGCCGTTTGTCCGTCCGTTCATTGGCGACCTCCTTGTTTGTCCTTCGGCGAAGCGCCCGCGCCGGCCCCCGCCGAATCCTGCGAGGTGAGAATGAGCTCCATGATTTTCTGCTGCGTCGCCTCGCCGCGCGAGAGCTCTCCGCGAATCCGCCCCTCGTGCATGACCATGATGCGGTCGGACATGCCCAGGATTTCCGGAAGCTCCGAGGAGATCATCACGACCGCGACTCCCTGCGCGGTCAGCTCGCCCATCAGCGTGTGAATTTCCTTTTTCGCGCCCACGTCGATGCCGCGCGTCGGCTCGTCGAGTATCAGCACCTTGGGGTTCGTCGCCAGCCACTTGGCGATGACCACCTTTTGCTGGTTGCCGCCGGAGAGGTTGACGGCGCGCTGCTCGACGCCGGGGGTCCTGATGTCGAGCCGCTCGACGTAGCGGCGGGTGATCTCGATCTCACGCCTGCGGCTCACCATGCCGTTTATCCGCGCGTTTTTCATGCTGGCGAGCGTCGTGTTCTCGCGAACCGCCATGCCCAATATCAGGCCCTGCAGCTTCCGGTCCTCCGGCACGAAGCCGAGGCCGGCGCGGATCGCGTCCGTCGGCGCGTGCCGGCGCAGCTTCCTGCCCGCGATCTCGATTTCCCCCGCGTCCATCCTGTCCACGCCGAACACCGCGCGCATGGTCTCCGAGCGCCCCGCGCCGACCAGACCCGCAAAGCCCAGGATCTCGCCCGCGCGCACCTCAAAGGACACGTCGCGGACGGCCCTGCCCGCGCTCAGGCGCTTCACGCGGAGCACCGCGTCGCCGATGGCCACCTCCCGCTTGGGAAAGATGTCCGTCAGCGCGCGGCCGACCATCTTCTGGATGAGCATGTCCTGCGTGGAGTCCTTCGTCTCGAGCGTGCCCGCGTATTCGCCGTCCCGAAGCACGGTGATCCGGTCGCTGATTTCGGAAATCTCGTTGAGCTTGTGGGAGATGTACACGATGGACACGCCCGCGCCGCGGAGCCTGCGGATCAGGCCCATGAGGATGTCCGTCTCGCGGTCGGTCAAGGACGAGGTGGGCTCGTCCATGATGATGAGCTTCGCGTTGACCGAGAGCGCCTTGGCGACCTCGACCATCTGCCGCTGCGCGATCGAGAGGTCCTTGCACAGCATGCGCACGTCCACGTCAAGGCCCACGTCGCGCACGAACCGCTCGGCCTCCATAAGCGTCCTCTTCCGGTCGAGCAGAAAGCGCGCCTTTCTGCGCTCGCGCCCGATAAACAGGTTTTCCGCGACGCTGAGGTTTGGCATCTGGTTGAGCTCCTGATAGATCGTGGAGATGCCCATTTCCGTCGCGCGGGTGGTGGAGGCGATCTCGACCTCCTCCTCCTGCCAGAAGATGCGCCCGGCGTCCTTTTTGTAGGCCCCGCTCAAGATCTTCACGAGCGTGGACTTGCCCGCGCCGTTCTCGCCGATGAGCGCGTGCACCTCGCCCGGGCGAATCTCCAGCGACACGCCCTTGAGCGCCCGGACGCCGGGAAAGCTCTTTTCGATGTTTTCCATCCTCAGAAGATTCCGCATCCCCCGTCCCCCTCGCGGTCGCCCATGTTATTCCAAATATTAACACCCATTTTTCAACAGGTCAAGTGTATATCAACAAAAACACAAAAAAATCGGTTGTTTTGCAGGTTTTTTAGGTTTTGTCAGGCGCCTTGCGCAGCCGCCCGATGCTTCCCTTTCCCGTGCCGCCATGCGGAACCGGCGAAGCCGCGCGCATAAAAATTGCGCTTGACACGGGAGCAAAAACGTGCTACACTACGCCAATACAAAGGCAGTGACCGGAAACAGGTAGGTCGCGGGGGACTTTCAGAGAGCCGCCGGGCGGTGTGAGGCGGCAGTGGAACGCGATCGAGTACATTCCGAGAGCCGCAAGCTGAAAGGGGTTTCCCCGAGTAGGCCGTGCCGGGGGCGCCCGTTACAGCGGCAGGGTATTCGGCGCACGCGCCCGTACCCGGCGAGGGCTTCCGCCGCGAGGAGGGGGCCGAACGAGGTGGTACCGCGGGAAGCATCCCGCCCTCTGTGGAGACACGGGGGGCGGTTTTCGTTGCCCGCCGAATACAGCGAATTGGAGGAAGTGCGCATGGTCATTACGGAAATCCTGGAGAGAAACGCCCGGCGGTACGGGGACGACGTCGCGCTGATCGAAATCAATCCGGACCATCGGGAGGTCCGCCGCACGTGGAAGGAGTACGAGTTGATCGAATCGCAGGGCGACCGGCCGTACCGCAGCGAGATCACCTGGTACGTGTTCAACGAAAAGGCGAACCGCTTCGCCAACCTGCTGCTCGGCTCGGGCGTCAGGAAGGGCGACAAGATCGGCATCCTGATGATGAACTGCCTCGAGTGGCTGCCGGTCTACTTCGGCGTCTTGAAGACCGGGGCGCTCGCGGTGCCGATGAACTTCCGGTACACCTCCGAGGAGATCCGGTACTGCGCGAACCTCGCGGACGTGGACATACTCGTCTTCGGGCCGGAGTTCATCGGCCGCATCGAGGAGATCGCGGAGGAGCTCAGGTGCCGCCTCCTCTACTGCGGCCCGGGGCTGACGCCGTCGTTCGCGTTCAACTACGCGGAGCTGACGGCGAACTGCTCGAGCAAGTCGCCCGAAATCCCGCTCTCCCTCGAGCAGGACGCGGCGATCTACTTCTCCTCCGGGACGACGGGATTTCCGAAGGCCATCCTCCACAACCACGGGAGCCTGATGCACGCCGTATATACCGAGCAGAACCACCACGGCCAGACCAAGGACGACGTGTTCCTGTGCATTCCGCCGCTCTACCACACGGGCGCGAAGATGCACTGGTTCGGGAGCTTCCTCGTGGGCGGCAAGGCCGTGCTTCTGAAGGGCACGAAGCCGGAGTACGTGATGGACGCCGTCTCGAAGGAGAGCTGCTCGATCGTGTGGCTGCTGGTTCCGTGGGCGCAGGACATCCTGGGCGCGCTCGACCGCGGCGACCTGAAGCTCGAGGACTACGACCTGAGCCGCTGGCGGCTGATGCACATCGGCGCGCAGCCGGTGCCGCAGAGCCTGGTCAAGCGCTGGCTTCAGTACTTCCCGCACCATCAGTACGACACGAACTACGGCCTCAGCGAGTCCATCGGCCCCGGCTGCGTGCATCTGGGCGTCGAAAACGTCCGCAAGGTCGGCGCGATCGGCATCCCCGGCTACGGCTGGGAGGCGAAGATCGTCGACGAGGCCGGAGTCCCCGTCAAGCAGGGCGGCGTCGGCGAGCTGTGCGTCCGGGGCGCGGGCGTCATGACCTGCTACTACAAGGACCCCAAGGCGACCGCGGAGGTGCTCAAGGACGGCTGGCTCTTCACCGGCGACATGGCGATGCGGGACGAGGACGGCTTCATCTTCCTCGTCGACCGGAAGAAGGACGTCATCATCACCGGCGGCGAGAACATCTATCCGGTGCAGATCGAGGACTTCCTGAGCGCGCACCCCTCGATCAAGGACGTCGCGGTCATCGGCCTTCCGGACGCGCGGCTCGGCGAGGTCACCTGCGCGATCATACAAATCGCCCAAGGCAGGACGCTCGCCGAGGACGAGGTCCGCGAATACTGCAGGAAGCTGCCGCGGTACAAGCGCCCGCACGCGATCGTGTTCGCGGACGTGCCGCGCAACCCCACCGGCAAGATCGAGAAGCCGAAGCTGCGCCGGATGTACGGAAGCGACCAGCTCGTCGCGCGGCAGAACAGGGGATAGGGATTCGCCCGGCGCGAAAAATGGCCGGGGCGGCGCTTGCCGCCCTGGTCATGCCTGTGCAAGCAGCTTCCGGTGGATGTGCGCGCCCAGATGCGCGCTGTCGATCTCAAGCGCCGCGTCGAAGGCATCCCTGGATTTTTCGGCGTTTCCCAGACCGAAATGCCCGAGCGCCATCAGGTAGTGGCAGTGCGCCCGGTTGCGCGCGTTCAGGTCGTCGTCGAAGATCTGCAGGTCGGGCAGCGACACGGCGAAGTAGTCGATGCGCACGTCGTCGAACAGGTGCGCCTCCGCGTAGTCGATCAATCGGTGGCAGCGCTTTTTCGCCTCCGCGGCCTGCCCCAGCTTTTCAAACGCGAGCCCCTGATAGAGTATCCGGTCGGCGGGCTGGTCGTTGTAGTACATCATGCCGGCGGGCACGTCGTCGCCGAGCGTCGCCCTGCGGAAGCACTCTTCGGCCTCCTCCGGCCGGCCCATCCGCTCGCACACGCACCCGAGGTCGTAGTACAGGTTGTTGTCCTTCCGGCCCTCGAGCTTCCCCTCGCCCAGATGGTGCGGGAAGCTGAGCGCCCTGCGAAGCTTCTCCTCGGCCTCCGCGAGGCGCCCCTCCCGGGCGTCGTCCCCCGCCAGTTGCTTGAGGGACAGCGCGTACTGCGCGGTGATGCGCCCCTCGCCGCCCTCCCACGGGTGGAACCGGCGCGACATCGCGAGCTCGTACGCCTCCCGCGGGCGGTCGAGCAGGTTCAGAAGCGTCACAAATTCCGTCGCCAGGTCGTCCCGGCTGAGCGCGACGCCGCGCCGCGCGTCGAGGAAGTCGAAGCGCTGCCCGGGCGTCCAGCCCGCGCGCCGATGGAGCTGGTCGAGCTCCAGAAGGATGCGCGCGTCCTCCGGCGCGAGCTCGTGCGCGCGCGTGAGCGCCCGGAGCGCGTCCTCGGGGCGGCCGGCCTTGTTGAAATACGCGAGCGCGAGGTTGCGCCACACGGTCGAAAACCCGCCGTCGAGCGCCGCGCTCCTCTCCCAGAGGGAAAGCGCCTCGCCGTACCGCCTCCGGTCGTAGAGCAGGTTTCCGAGGTAGTACGGCGCGCGCGCGTCGCCGGGGTTTGCCTCCATCGCCCATTCGAGCACGGCGATGTCCTCGAGCGCGTTGGGGAAGCAATACAGCGGGCTGCACAAAGCCGCCGCGCGAAGCGGGGGCATCGGGTCCTCCCCCATCTCCTTTTTATACGCCGCGAGGTAATAGTGCACGAGGGGATCGGGCGCGCCGCACAGCTCGAGCGCCGCGACCGCCTCCCTGTAGCACCCCCACCACGCGAAGTCGCGCGCGACGTACAGAAACGTCGCGGGTTCGCCGCGCATCAGCGAGCGCGTCTCTTCGCCCGGCTCGAATTCGTCCCGCAGCAGCCGGGACACATAGTCGAACGGGTCGAGCGCGATGTTCTCCTCGAGCCACGCGGCCGCGTCCCTCCCCAGCCGCCGCAGGAGCACGGCCTTCAGCCCGCGCGCCTTTATGTTGTGCGCATTTTTGACGAGCGCGCGCCCGGCGAGCTCGAGCGCCTCCTCGTCCCGGCCTTCGCGCGCGGCGATCGAGGCAAGCTCGTAGAACGCCGTCTCCTGCTGCGCGCTCGTCCACGTCGCCTTGTAGAACGCCCTGAACGCCTCCCGGTAGCGGCGCCGGAACGCGAGCGCGAGGCCGAGGTTGCAATGCGGCTCGCCGTCGTACGGATTGGGGTTGCGGAACGTCAGCCGCCCGACCGCCCTTCGGAAGTGCGCCTCCGCCCGTTCAAACTGCCCGCGGCGAAGCAGCAGCAGCCCGTAGGCGTTGTTGAGCCGGCTCTCCGAGGGGTCGCGCTTCAGGCCCTCGAGGTAATACGGAACCGGATCGTACGTCGCGTGGCGGTACTGCTCCAGATGCAGCCCCGTCAGCAGCAGTTCCTCGACCGTGGCGACGTCCGCCGGCGCGGGCGCGGGCTGGGCGGGCTGCGGCAATTTCTGAATCTCCGGCTTTTGCGGCCGGTAGGAGAGCAGCTCCGCGCCGCTCTCGTCGAGCACCGCGAGCTTCAATGCATGCTCCGCGCGGCTCCCGACGTCCGCGGTCTCGACCAGCACGTCCACCGGCGAGAGCCTTCCCCGCCAGCTGAACAGGGTCGCCTCCCCGTCGGTCAGCCTGACGGTCGCGCGCTCGTATACTTTCGTCGCGTAGGCGCCGATCCGGGCGGAGCTTCCCTCGACATCCAGGCTCAGCACGAGGTCGGCGCTCGCGTTTTTGACGCTTCCGAGCTTTTTGTACGGCAGAAACACCTGCGTGAACGCCTTTTCCTCATAGGGCTTCAGCCACGAGAAGTCGGGCTGGTTGTCGGTGTACACGCCGGTCATCAGCTCTATGTACGGGCCGTTTTCGTCGGTCAGATTTCGGTCCCACGCCTGCCCGAAGTCCCCGCATCCCCACGTCCACTGCTTCTTGCCGGGGGAGATGTGCGGGTTCGCGACGTGCAGCACGCCCGCCTCGCGCCCGTAGTCGTAGCCGCCGACGAACGTCGCGTCCGAGCGGAACGCCATGTACGAGGTCGGCACCGGGATGTTCTTGTAGCGCGAGATGTCTACGCCCTCGCCGTAGTCGTGCTTGTAATAAGTGCCCGTGGCGATCGGGAACCGCGACACGGCGCGCTTTCCGTGGTCCATGACGGCGTTGACGTCCGGCGGGAAGATCGACTGCGTGTCGCCGTTGACCGACACGGCGGGGTTCGCCCACCACAGGAACGTCTGCGGGAGCGGCGTGCGGTTGTAGAGCTGGCCCCGAATCTCGAGAACCGCGCGGTCGGGGTACAGCGTGAACCTCGCCATGCCCTTTGTGCCGTACATGCGGTCGACCTCGCTGATCAGCACGCTCTTGCTGCCGTCCGCGTTCTGCGAGAGCAGATAGTCCGTCGGCATGAACGTCGACGGCCTGTGGTGCTGCGGCCAGTTGAACTCGATGCCGCCGCTGATCCACGGCCCCGCGAGCCCGACCAGCGCGGGCTTTACGACCTCGTTGTAGTAGACGAAGTCGTAGCCGTTGGTCTTGTCGTAGGCGCGCTGCACGCGGCCGCCCAGTTCCGGCAGCAGCATCACGCGCAGATAGTCGTTTTCGAGCCACACGGCGCGATAGGTTTTGTCGACCTTCTCGTCGAATATCCTGTCGATCACGGGAAGCGGATAGACCTTTCCGGAGCTCCCCTGATAGACGCGCTTTTCAAAGAACATCGGGTTGGGGTCCGGGCGCCCGACCTCATACGTCGGGATGACCACGAATTCCTCCCACACCTCGACCTGACGCGGCACATGCTTCACGCCGTTCCCCCCTCGCGGATTCTCTTTATATCATAGCACGCTCCCGCGCGCATTTGTTGGCAAACGTTGCTCCGTTATTTGGCGCGTTTGCTGTTCTTCCGCCGGGCCGCGCGCCCCGCCGTTGACAGCCCGCTTTCTTTTTGCTACAATCGTGGCGGGCCGTCATTTTGTCTGTTTGCGCTTCCCGAAGGGAGGTCCCTCCCATGAAGGTCCGCGAGCGCGGCGTGCTGCCGACGTCGGATGTCTATTTTCACACCGCGAGCGAGACCGCGCGCAGGATGTACTTCTACGTCCGCTGCGTCGGTCAATACCAGTGCGACGGAAACTACTGCGTGAGAAGGCAGTCCTACGACAGCTTTCTGATACTGCACGTGCTCGCCGGCTCCGGCTACTGCGAGCTGGACGGAAGGCGCGTGCCGCTTCAGCAGGGCTCCTTCGCGCTGATCGACTGCTACCGCCCCCACTGCTACGGAACCGACGAGGGCTGGGAGATTTTGTGGATTCACTTTGACGGCGTGCTCGCGCGCGAATACCACCAGGCCATCGTCGGCGCGAAAAAACAGGTGATCGCGCCGCCCAACCCCTACAACGCGATGCGGGGGCTGTCGAAGATCTACCGCATGTACCACCACGAGAAGCGCGCCGTCGAGCCGCTGATCTCGAAGAACATCACGTCGGTGCTGACCGAATTCCTGATCTTCGACGGAACCGCCGAAAAGCGCGCGGAGCACTCCGGGAACATCGAGGAACTGCTCAACTTCATCTCGGAGAACATCGACCAGCCGCTGACGCTTGAGCAGCTCGCGCAGAAAGTGTATTTAAGCCCGTTCTACTTTTCGAGGGTGTTCAAGAAGGAGACCGGCTACACCGTGCGCGACTACCTGATCCATACGCGGATCAACGCCGCGAAGTTCTACTTGAAGACGACGCAGCTCTCGCTCAAGGAGATCTCCTACCGCCTGGGGTACAGCAGCGATTCCACGTTTTGCACGACCTTCAAGCGCGTGACCGGCACGACGCCGCTGGATTACAGAAGCCACTCCGTCTGAGCAAAAACGAGGGATCGGAAGTATCCGATCCCTCGGGCGGTTCCTTGGGCCGCTTTACTCGGCGGCGGGGCCCATGACTTCCTTGTAGTTCTCGGGCGTGACGATGATGGCGTCCACGGCGGTGCGCATCTCGACTTCGCCGCCCTCGATGATCCTGAGAAGCACCGCGATCGAGCCGCGGCCGACGGAGTCGGAGGAGAAGTACGCGGCGGCCTTCATGGCGCTTGCGCCCTCCTTCTTCCACTCGTCCTTGGCGAGGTAGCCGCCCAGGCCCACGACGCACGCGTCGGCGTCGAGGCCCGCGGATTCGAGCGCGCGCACCGCGCCGATCGTGCCTTCCTCGTTCGCGCCCGTCAGCAGCCACTTCTTGATCTCCGGGTGCGCGGTGAAGATCGCCGCGGCCGCGATGTTGCCCTTCTCGACGGTTCCGTCGTAGTCGGCCTTGAAGATCTTCGAGGTGTCAAACTCGGGGCACATCTCGGTGAACTTGTTGAACTCGCCCTCGGCGCGCGGCACGCAGCTCGAGACGGTGTCCATCGTGATGATGAGCAGCGCGCACTCGGGGTCGTCGACGAGGTTATTCGCGATCGCGTACTCTGCGAGCCACGCGCCGTTCGCCTCGCCGATCACGTAGGCGTTGATGCCGACCCACGGGGCGAGCAGTTCGCCCGCGCCGTCCTGCAGCGCGTCGTCCGCGGCGACCACGGGGATGCCGGCCTCGGCGAGCTTTTCCACCGCGGCCCCGGACATCGTCTGATCCGGGATGCAGGTCACGACGCCGACCGCCTTGTTCGCGATCGCGTTGTCGATCGCGCGCAGGTACTCCTCGGGGCTCATCTTGGCGTCCACATAGGTAAAGTCGTATCCGGCTTCCTTGGCGGCGGCCTCGGCCGCGACGCCCTCGTCGATGAACCAGGTCTGGTCGCCCGCCTTGTAGATGCCGTAGATCATGCCCTTGCTCTCCGCCACCGCGGACGCGGTCGCAAGAATCAGGACAAGCGCCAGAAGGACCGCCAATGTCTTTTTCATGAGAAACCCTCCTTCGTCTATTGATATGCCCTCGGGCATATTCGCGGATTTGACCGGCTGTCAGCCGTTGCGCTTGCTCGCCTCCAGGAGCTGATGCTCGCGGTTGCGCTTGCGCAGGTAGTCGGACGTGAGCGCGAACAGGAGCAGCGCGCCCTTGGCGACGTATTGCCAGAACGACGGCACGTTGACCATCGTGAGCCCTGTATTGAACGCCTGAATGAGGAACACGCCGATGATCGTGCCGCCCATCGTGCCCACGCCGCCGGAGAACGACACGCCGCCCAGGATCACGGCCGTGATCGCGTCGAACTCGAGGTTGACGTTCGCCGCGGGCTGGCCGCTGTTCATGCGCGCGGAGAACACGATGCCGCCGACGGCGCACATGATGCCCATCATCACAAAGCTCAAGAGCACCGTTCGCTGCGGGTTGAGCCCGGCGAGCCGCGCGGCGTCGGCGTTTCCGCCGATGGCGTAGATGCTTCGGCCGAAGCGCGTCTTGGCGAGTATGAAGCCGAACAGCGCAAACGCCAGCAGCATGATCCACACCGACACGGGGATAAACAGAAAGCGGGCCTTTCCGATCTGTATGTAGGATTTGTCGGCGATGGCGACCGGCTTTCCGTCGCAGAGTATGTACGCGAATCCGCGCACGATCGACTGCGTGACCAAGGTCGCGATAAATGCCTGCAGCTTGATCTTGTTGACCATGAACGCGTTGAAAACGCCGACCAGCGCGCCGGAGAGTATCGTGACGGCAAACGCGAGCGGCAGGCTCCAGCCCCGGCTGACCAGGAGCGCCGCGAGCACCCCGGTAAACGCGGCGAGCGAGCCCGGCGACAGGTCGTTCTGCCCCGCGATGATCAGATATGTATGCCCGATTGCCACCAGCCCGACCAAAGACGTGGCGACCAGTATGTTGACGAAGTTCGTCACGCCGAAGAAGTTCCTGTTGAGCACCGTAAACAGTATGAACACCGCGACCGTCGCGCCCAGGAGAATGAGCTTGTCGCCGCCGACGATCCGCCGAAACCGTTCCCTCATGCCAATTCCTCCTGTGGTGTCGTCTCGATCATGCTCAGCGCGAGCAGGCGGTCCTCGGTGGCGTCCTCGCGGCGGAGCTCTCCGGAAATCCTGCGGCCCCGCATCACGATGATCCGGTCGCTGAGCCCGATGACCTCCGGCAGCTCCGAGGAAATCAATATGACCCCGAGCCCCTGCTTTGTGAATTCGCAGATCATGCGGTAGAACTCGGCCTTCGCGCCGACGTCTATGCCCTTGGTCGGCTCGTCGAGGATCAGCACCTTCGGCCTGGTCGACATCCAGCGCGCGACGACGCACTTCTGCTGGTTGCCGCCCGAAAGCTCGACGATCTTTTTGCGCGGGGACGGCGTGCGTATGCTGAAATCGCGGATGCCCTTCTCGGCCGCCCTCTCCTCCGCGCGCTCGTTGAGAACGCCGAGGCGGTTCGAGTGCTCCCTAAGCAGCGAGATGTTGATGTTGCCCTTTACGTCGAGGTTCGCCAATATGCCCTGCGTCTTGCGGTCCTCCGGCACGAGCACGATGCCGTGGCGCATCGCGTCGCGCGGGCTGCGGCACCGTATCCTCTTGCCGAGCAGCAGCACTTCCCCGGCGGTCATCCTGTCCGCGCCGATGATCGCGCGCATCGTCTCGGTGCGCCCGGCGCCGACCAGCCCCGAGAAGCCCAGCACCTCGCCCGCGCGCAGCGTGAACGAGACGCCGTCGACGTAAGCCGAGGAGATGTCCCTTGCCTCGAGGAGCACGTCCCCGGGCTGCTGGTTCCGGTCGAGCTGGCGGAATACGTCGCCGAGGTCGCGCCCGACCATCATGCGGATCAACTGCCGCTCGTCCACCTCGCCGGTTGCGACGGTGTCCACGTAGCGGCCGTCCTTGAACACGGCCACCTTGTCCGTGATCTTGAAGATCTCGCTCATGCGGTGCGAGACGTAGACGACGATCTTGCCCTCCCCGCGCAGCTTCCGGATGATCGAAAACAGGCTGTCGATCTCGGAGTCGCTCAGGCTCGCGGAGGGCTCGTCAAAGCAGATCACGCGGAGGTTCTCCCGGCTGTACGCCTTCATGATCTCCACCATCTGCTGATAGGCGACGCTCAAATCCTTGACCTTGTCGGTCGGCTTGATCGGGAGGCCGAAATCCGCGATGATTTTCTCGGCCATCACGTTGGCCCTGCGGCTGCTGATCACGCCGAGCGCGTTTACGGGCATGCGCCCCAGATAGATGTTCTCCGCGACGCTCAGCTCCATCAAAATCTGGCGCTCCTGATAGATGACGCTGATGCCGGCCTCGATGGCCTCCTGCGGGTTGCGGAAGTGCATCTCCTCGCCGTCGATCAGGTATTGGCCGGAGGTCGGCGGATAGTCGCCGTTCAGTATCTTCAGAAGCGTCGACTTGCCGGCGCCGTTTTCCCCGAGAAACGCGAGCACCTCGCCGCTGTGCGCGGTGAAGCTCACGTTGTCCAGGGCCTTCACGCCGGGAAAATATTTCGTGATATTGCGAAACTCGAGGATGTTTCCCACTCGCTCACGCCCCTTCGTCCGGATTCCCCGCGCGTTGGTACCGGTACAATTATACCACGTCCGGCCCGCGAATGCTTCCGCCGCCTTGCCCATTGATTTTGTTTTCTTGCTCTTTGTGGCCGCTCCCGTTGCGGCGGGAACGGCTTGTACTATACTGATGGAAGGGGCGATTCCTGCGCGCGGCGCACCGGGGAGTGGTGGAATTATGGGGGATGCGGAATTCTTTGAGCTGATGAGCGCGGCCGGCGTGCGCGTCCGGCTCCGGGCACGGGGGGCGTCGATCGCCGAGGTCTTCGCGCCGGACCGCGGCGGCGCGTCTGCAAACGTTGCTCTTTCCCCCGCCGGGGAGCGGGATGAGACGTATGCGGGCGCGACGCTCGCGCCGTTTGCCGGGCGCATACGCGGGGGGCTGCTCCGCGTGGAGGGCCGCGCCATCCAACTGAGCCGCAACGACGGCGGCCATCAGTTGCACGGCGGGCCGGACAGCCTCGCCTTCCGGCTCTGGCGCACGGACGGGGTTCGCCGCGAGCGCAATGCCCAGAGCGTCTGCTTTTTTGCGGAGGCGGAGCACGGCCGGGACGGGTTTCCCGGCGACCGCCGCTTTTCCGTCCTCTATACGCTTCGGGAGGACGGGCGGCTGGACATCCGCCTCAGCGCCGAGACGGACCGGCCGACGCGCGTCAACCTTTCGAACCACGCCTACTGGAATCTGCGCGGCGGCGCTTCGGGGACTGCGCTCGGGCATTTCCTGCAGATCGCGGCGGACGAAGTCTACGAAAACGACGCGGAGCACCTTCCCCTGCGAAGGCGCGCGGCGCGCGGGCCGTTCGACTTTCGCGCGCCCGCCTCCCTCGCGGAGCGCATGCGAACGCCCGATCCACAGCTCGCGATCGCGCGCGGGTACAACCACGCGTTCGTGCTCCCGGTGGGCAGGGATGCCGACGCGCCCGCCGCGACGCTTTTCGACCCCGGGAGCGGGCGGAGGCTCCGGCTGTACACCGATCAGCCGGTGCTCAGGCTGTACTCCGGGGGCTTTCTGCCCGTTCCCTCCTCCGCCCTCGCGCTGGAGGCGGAGGGGTTCCCCGATGCGCCCGACGTCGGGGCGCCGGGCGACCCGCTGACGCCGGGGAGGCCCTGCGAGAGGCATATATCCTTCGCCCTCGACGCGCCCGGTTGAGGCCGGCGGCCGGCGGCGCAGAGCGGCCGCCATTTCTACGGCTGCCGTGATTAATGGCATTTGCTCTTTCTCCCTGCGCGGGGCGGCTTCGACTAAAACAGGTTCCCCTCCGCGTCGAACGCCATGTCCGCGGGCCCGTCCAACAGCGCGACGTTGGGATGTTCGCGCACCTCGTCCCAGAGCGCTTCGGAGACAAACAGCTCGTCCACGTGCAGCGAATTCCCGATCCGCGCCATCCGGATGTTGTCCTGATCCGCCAGCGCGCAGGCGTAGATCGCGCAGGCGATCGCCGCCCGGTCCGTGGGCGCGATCAGCGGAATTTTGCACACGTCCAGCACCTTGCTCGTGAGGCAGTTGGGGTATGTCTGCCCAAAATCCATTTTCCTGAAGAAGCGCTCCGTGGTCACGGTGGCGGCGCCGATGCCGATGGCGCTGCCGTGCGATTCCGCCGTCAGGTCCAGCACCACGACGTTTTCCGTCCTCGGGCCGCCGGAGGCGTAGGGGGTGAAATGCGTGCCCGTGATGTTCGGGTCCATGCCGTCCCCGCTGATGTTCTTGCCGATCTGATCGACGACCAGCACGTCCGCCCGCGCAAACGGGAGGGACGCCATGAGAGAACGGGCCTCCGCCAGCAGCGCGGGCTCCCTCTCCAGAAACTCGCCCCTGCGCAGCGCCTCCACTTTGCAGGTCTCGTCGTAGGCGTTTTCGACCAGCCCGAGCCCGAAGAGTATATTGGCGCGCCGAAGGACGCCCTCGCCGATCCGGGCGATGTTCTCGGCCATGCGGCCCCAGCCCCTGCTGTGGCAGATCTCCGCGCCGATCTGCTTGCCCATGCCGATCACGGCCATCTTCACGAGGCCGCTCTCGTACGCGTTTCGAAACGCGGTGTGCGGCTTGATGCGGTTCACGACGACGATCCCGTCGGCCCCGGCCGCGTACCGGTCGATGCAGACCGGCGTGCCGTCGGGAAGCCTGCACAGTTCGGCGACCTCCGTGCCGCAGAGAATGGGCGCGCCCACGCTTTCCGGCGTGATCCCAAGGCTCTCCAAAATCGCCCGCTGCCCTTCCGCGGTCGCGCCGCCGTGGCTTCCCATCGCCGGGAACAGAAACGGGTCGCACCCGGCCTCCCGCACGAAGGACACCACGGTTTTCAGCACGAGCGGCATGTTGGCGACCCCCCGGCTGCCCGCCGTGACCGCGACGCGCATTCCCGGCCGCAGCGTTTCCCGGATCTCGGGCCGGTTCAACTGCGCAAGCACCGCGTCCCGGACATCCGGAAGCCTCGGGCGCGGAAAGACCTGCCGGATGCGCGCCATCCTCGGCAGGCGGACGTCCCGCAGCACGGTGTCGAAAAAGCTACCCATATAAAGCCCCTACTGCCGGAGAAGCGAAGCGGCTTCCCGGTCCAAGAGCAGCGCGCAGGAGGGGTGCGCCTTCAAGATGGACGCGGGAATCTCGTTGGAAACGCCCTCCTCCAAGGTCTTCCGCACGGCCCACGCCTTTCCCCTGTGCGGCACGCAGGAGAGTATGTGCCGGCTCTTCATGATCTGCGAAACCGTCATCGTCACCGCCTGCACGGGCACCTGAGAGATGTCCTCGAACCAGCCCTCCCCCACCTGCTGGAGGCGGCACTTTTCGTCGAGGTTCACGATGATGAAGCTCTCCTCGGTGTCAAAGTCCGCGGGCGGGTCGTTGAACGCGATGTGCGCGTTTTCGCCGATGCCGATCATCGCGACGTCGATCGGGGCGCTCCTCACCTGCTCCGTCAGGTACCGGATATTTTCGTTCACGTCGGCGGTGCCGTCGACAAAATAGGCCGCCTTCGGCTCCACAAAGCGCAGGAACCGCTCCCGGATGTATTTGACGAAGCTCGCGGGGTGCTCCGGCGAAATGCCCACGTATTCGTCCAGATGGAACACCTCGACCTTGCCCCAGTCGACCTCCTCGCGCACGATGTTGTTGAAAAACTCGAACTGCGACATGCCGGTCGACAGCAGAAGCCTCGCGGAGCCCCTTTCGCGGATCTGTGCGTTCAAAAGCGCGGCGGCGCGGGCGGCGGCCTCCTTCCCCGCTTCCTCCGCCGTATCGAAAATGAACTTCTCCATTGTTCTCATCCTCTCTTGATTTGCCTTCCGTTTACGATGGTTTCAAGCACCTGAAAGCGCTCGTCAAAGATCGCGATATCGGCGTCCATTCCCTTCGCCAGAATGCCCTTCCGGTCGCCGATGCCGAGCACATGCGCGGGCGTCAGCGAGGCCATCTTCACGGCGTCCTCGACCGTCGCTCCCGCGAGCTTAACCATATTGCGCACCAGCACATTCGTCGTCGCGGCGCTCCCGGCAAAGCTCTGCCGGTCGATAAGCTTCATCACGCCGTCCTCGTACACGACGGGGACGCCGCTCCTCTGCATATACTCCATCCCCTCGACGTTCTCCTGCGCGGAGAAGCTCAGGCCGTCCGTGACGAGGGAGATACGATCCGCGCCCTTTGTTTTGTAGATCAGCTCCAGCAGGCTCTTGGGCAGATGCTTGCCGTCGGCGATGACCTGCACGGTCAGCTCGTCGAACAGAAAGCCGCTCTCCACGACCCCCGCCACGCGGAAGGCGTTCACGCGGCGCACCGTGGAGCAGCCCGAATAGATGTGGGTGACGTCCGTAAATCCGTTTTCCAGCGCCTCGGCGACCGTGTCGTAGTCCGCGTCGGAATGCGCGATGCTGGCCACGATCCCGCGGCGCCGCAGTTCCCGCCCGAGCGCCATCGCCCCCGGCAGCTCCGGCGCGACGCCCACGATCCTGATCCCATCCCACGCGTCCAGCAGCTTCGCGTATTCCTCCTCGAGCGGCGTCCGCAGATGGTCCTCGGCCTGCGCCCCGCGCTGGGCGGACGACAGATACGGCCCCTCCAGATGAATCCCCACGATGTTCGCGCCGCAATCCCCTTCGGACGCCTGCCTGACGGCCCCGATGGCCCGGTAGGTGTCCTCCATCGAGGCGCTCATCGTCGTGGGCACGATGCTGGTCGTTCCGAAGGCCGCGTGCGCCATGCACATCCGGCGTATGCCCTCGACCTCGGCCTCCATGACCTCGAAGCCCCCGCCGCCGTGCACGTGGATGTCGATGAACCCCGGCGAGACATAGGCACCCCGCGCGTCGATCACGAGGGCGCCCGTCTCGGCCGCGTCAAAGGGCCTCTGCGAGACCTCGGCGATCCTGCCGTCCTCGAGCGCGATATAGCCGCCCTCCACGGTCCGGAAGGGCGTGATGATCTTCCCGTTTTGAATGATGAGCGTCGCCATGTTCCCTCCCTACAGCCGCCTCGTCGAATCCCTGACCACGAGCGTGGGCTCCAACTGTATGATGTAATTGCTCTGAATGATCTTCTCGTAGGCGTCGATCAGTATATTCGTCGCCGAGGAGCCCATCTCGTAGATATGCTGGTCGATGGTCGTCAGCGGCGGGGAGAGCATCTCCGACAGGTTCAGGTTGTCGAAGCCCACCACGGACACGTCCCGCGGCACCCGCATGCCGTTTTTGTGCAGCTCCTGCATCATCACGATGGCGGTCATGTCGTTGATGCAGAAGACCCCCGTGGGCTTTTCGGGGGACTTAAGCAGCATGTGGGCGAGGCGCTTGCCGTTCTCGAATTCGTAGACCGTCTTGACCTCCTTCTCCCCCTCCGGAATGTAGATGAACCGGGGGAGAACCTCGATGCCGTGGTCCCGCAGGCATTTTTGGTACCCCTCGAGGAGCTGCATGCGGCTGTACTTCGTGATGGGCGCGCCCGCGAACCCGATCTTCGTGTGGCCGAGGTCGATCAGGTGCTTGCAGGCCATATACGCGCCCTTGAAGTAGTCGAAGGTCACCTTGTTGCACTCGATGTCCGGGCTGTTTTCCAGCAGCACCATGTTCCCGCCCTTGTCGATGAACCGCTTCAGGTACTCGTTGTTCGTGCTCAGCGAGACGGTCAAAATGCCCATGACCTGCTTGCTGGCGAGCAGGTGTATATTTTGGATTTCCAGCTCGCTGTCGCGGTAGGAGTTGCACAGTATGATGTGATAGCCCCTCTGCGCGGCCACGTCGTGGACGCCCAGGAGCAGCAGCGGATAGTAGTAATTCGTGATGTTGGGTATGATGACGCCGATCTCCCTGTTGCTGCGCGTCTTCAGGTATTTGCCCAGCAGATTCGGCGCATAATCCAGATCCCTGGCCGCCTTTTGCACCCGAGCCTTCACCTCTTGGCTGATCGGGTACCCCGTATTGTTCAACACCCGTGACACCGTCGCCGCGGACACGCCGCTCAGCTTTGCCACATCGTAAATGGTCACATTCTTCACGCGCTTCTCCCCTGACACATTGCGGCGATGGGCGGGCCGTGCGCCCGCCGCAAAGCCATATTCCGCGGAGCGCCGGCGCCCGCGACTTCCAATTATAGCCGCTTCCGCGACCGGATGCAACTACAGATTCATCCGCACGATCTTCCCGCTCTCGACGCTCTCGTGAACCGCCTCGCACATCCTCGTGGAGACGACGGCCTGCTCGCCGGTGGGGAAGTATTTTTTCAGCTCCGCCACGGGCCTGCCCTCCTTGACGAGGCGCAGCAGCTTCAAAAAGTGGATCATGGAATCGAGCGTATACCCCATCAGCCGGGTTCCGCCGTAGACCATGTCCTCGACCTCGAGCTTGCCGTAGGGGTTCGCCTGCACCGCCGACGGGCTCGAGGAAAACGCCGCCATCAGCCCCCTGTCCTGGCTGTCGACCTCCTCCATGCCCTCGGAGCCCGCGACGCGAATCTGCTGGTTCACGACGGCCGTAAAGCTGTTCGGCAGTATCCAGGAGGTATCCACGGCGAAGGACGCGCCGTTTTCGAACTTGAACTTGGCCTGAATGGAGTCGTACGTGTCGATGCCCATCGAGATCAGCTTGTGCTTGACCCCCGTGGCGTACACCTCCACGGGCTTGCTGTCCATCAGCCAGCAGATCAGGTCGTAGAAATGCACGCCGAGGAACCACACCGGGGAGCTGTGCTGCGCCCACGACTTGAACCACACCGAGGGCACCATGATCACGTCCTCCATGCAGACATAGCCGTACTGCAGCTTGCCGAGCTTGCCCGCCGCGATGTCGTTTTTCAGCTGGATGTGGCCCGGATCGTACCGCTTGTGGAAATCCACAAACATCATCACGCCGTTGCGATTGGCAGCCTCCACCATCTCCCGCGCGCCGGCGGTCGTGGTGTCGAGCGGCTTCTGCACCAGCATGTGCACGCCCTTGCCGGCGCACCAGGCGGCGATCTCCCTGTGCAGATAGTCCGGGGTGACGATGGCCACGCCGTCGAGCTTCTCCGCTTCCACCATCTCCTTGTAGTCCTGATACCCCTTTATGCCGTACTTCTTCTCCAGATCGTCAAGCACGGCCCGGTTGATGTCGCACACCGCGACAAAATCCGCCAAGCCCTCCCTGTGCGCGGTGTAATAGGTCTTGATCACCTGTGCCCCGTACACGCCGCCGCCGATGACGCCGATCCTCGGTTTCATCCCAATGCCCTCCTTCAACCCTCTATTTGCTGCTCAGGTATGCCCTCTGAACCTCCTCGTTCTGCAGTAAATCCTCGCTTCTCCCCGAAAGCGCGATCTCGCCGTTTTTCAGCACGTACCCCCGCTGCGCGGTCTTGAGCGCCAGCTTCGAGTTCTGCTCGACCAGCAAAATCGTGGTTCCCTCCTGCCGAATCTTGTTGATCGCGGCGAAGACCTCCTTCACGAGCAGCGGCGCGAGCCCCAGCGACGGCTCGTCGAACAGCACGATTCGGGGCTTGCCGACCAGCGCCCGGCCGATGGCCAGCATCTGCTGCTCGCCGCCGGACAGCGTGCCCGCCAGTTGGTTCTTGCGCTCCTGCAGCCTCGGGAAGCGCCCGTAAACCTCCTCGATGGACCTGCGCACGCCGCCCTTGTCCCTGCGCCGGAGGTACCCGCCCGCGAGCAGGTTCTCCTCGACGGTGAGCTTCGAAAACACATGCCGCCCCTCGAACACGTGGCTGACGCCCAATTGGGCGATCTTGTCCCCGGACATCCCCTGTATGGGCTTGCCCTCGAAGAGTATGTCGTTCCTGATGCCCTTCGCGGGAATCAGTCCGCTGATCGCGCGCAAAGTGGTGGTCTTCCCGGCCCCGTTCGAGCCGATCAGCGCCACCGTCTCGCCCTCCTCCACGAACATCGAGATTCCCTTGAGCACGTGGATCGCCCCGTAGGAGTAATGCAGGTTTTTCAGCTCAAGCAGCGCCGCCATCAGTCCTCACCCCCCAGATAGGCTTCGATGACATCGGGGTTGTGCTGAATCTCCTCCGGGGTCCCGTGCGCCAGGAGCTTGCCGTAGTTCAGCACGTAGATGTACTCGCTGATCCCCATCACCAGATCCATGTCGTGCTCGACCATGAGCACCGACAGGTCCCAGCGCTCCATGATCCTCTTGATGATCGCGTGCAGATCGTCCTTCTCCTTGCTGTTCATGCCCGCCGCAGGCTCGTCCAACAGCAGAAGCCGGGGCCCGCTCGCGAGCGCGCGGGCGATTTCCAGCAGCCGCTGCTCGCCGTAGGGCAGGCTGCCCGCCGGGGCGTCGGCCATGTCCTGCAGGCCGATGAAGCCCAGCAGTTCGTAGGCGAACGCGTGCGCGGCCCTTTCCTCGTCCCGGTGCTTCCTCGTGTGGAACATCGACTGGAAGAAGTTCGTCTTCAGGCTGTCGTGCATGCCCACGATGACGTTCTCGATGACCGTCATCTCCGCGAACAGGTTGATGATCTGGTAGGTTCTCGAAATCCCCATGTTGTGGATCTGATAGGGCCTCTTCCCCCGGATGTTGACGCCGTCGAGCGTGATGCGCCCCTCGTTCGGGTTGTAGACGCCGCTGATGCAGTTGAAGCAGGTGGTCTTGCCGGCGCCGTTGGGGCCGATCAGCGCGATGATCTTGTTCTTCGGCACCTCGAGCGACACGTCGTTGTTGGCGATCAGGTCGCCGAAGCGCAATGTCACGTTCTCAACCCTGAGCATCCCTGGCGACCTCCCTTCTGTTCCGCAGGTATTCGAAGAGCCTCTTCGTCTCGCCCACGATGCCCCGCGGCAGGAACAGTATGAACACCAGGAGGATGACGCCGTATGCCAGAAGCTGGTACTGCTCCGCGTATCCGAGCACCTCTTTTAGCAGCACCACGACCACGGCGCCGAGCACCGGCCCCCAGTTCGAGCACACGCCGCCCAGCAGTATCATGATCATGAACGCCACCGACTCCGGCTGGGCGACGGTCTCGGGGCTCACGAAGCCGACCAGATGCACGTACATGCTCCCCGCGAAGGCCGCGTAAAACGCGTAGAAGCCGAACGCGTACACCTTGTACTTGCGCACGTTGATGCCCATGCCGTCGGCGGCGTGCGTGTTCTGCTTGATGGCCAGAAACGCGCGGCCGACGCGGGAGCGCACCAGCAGGAACTTGAGGATCACGAAGATCACGACGCAGACCAGCCCGAAATAGTAGAACGCGGGATAGCCCTTCAGGTCCAGCCCGAACAGGTTCATGCGCTTCGTGAACGTTCCGTTGAAGTCGCCGGTGATGCCGCCCGGCGAGCGGGTGACCAGCAGAAAGACGATGTAATTGAAGGAAATCGTCGACAGCGACAGGAAGGCGAACCGGAGCTTCGAGACCGGGTACGCGAACGCCATCGCCACGAGGCAGGAGATCGCCGACGCCAGCAGCATCGTGAAGATGATGGGGATGCCCGTATGGTTGTGCAGGAGCAGCGAACCGTAGGCCCCGATCCCGAAGAACGCCGACGTCGCGAACGAGATCTGCCCGCTGTAGCCGTACAGCACATCGAGCCCCGTCACCGCGATGACGTAGATCTCGCAGAAGCACAGGATCATCATGCCGTAGGGGAATTTCCGGAAGATCTGGGGCATCAGGAGGAGCAATACGGCCGGCAGCGCATAGCGCAACAGCTTGCTCGCGCCGCCGCCCAGGGGAAGTCGCTTCATACGCATTTCCTCCTAATCCCTGACCGCTTCCGCGTTGAGGAGGCCGCGGGGCTTTATGAACAGCATCAGGAGAACCGCGACATAGGCCACGAGCTGCTTGAGCGAGGAGGAGAGATAGCCCGCGGCGAATGTCTCGAGCCCCGACAGCACGGCCCCGCCGAGAATCGCGCCGTACATGTCGCCGTAGCCGCCGACGACGGCGCTCGCGAAGCCCTTCGTCGACATGGACGTGCCGAGGGTCGTCGTGACGCCGAACAGCGGCCCGACCAACACCCCCACGAGCCCCGCGAGGCTCACCGAGATGGCCCAGGTGATCCTCGTCGTGGCGTCGACGTTGATGCCGCAGCTTCGCGCGGCCTCCGGGTCCATCGCCGCGGCGCGCATCGCGATCCCGAACGAGGACTTCTTCATGAACAGGTGCAGCGAAAGCATCGCGAGCACCGCGACGCCGATGCACAAAAGCGACTCCGTCTGGTAGACCACGTTCAAGATGGTGATGGTCTGGGTCTTGAGAAACGAGTGCAGGTGGAGCGGCGCGCCGCCCCAGATGATCAGTTCCACGCTTTGGATAATATACGACACCGCCACGGTTGCCAGGATCAACGCGGAGGTCGAGACTTTTCGCTTGAAAATGGGGCGGATGACCACCTTTTCGAGCACGCACCCGAACAGAAACGTGCACACCAGCGTGCAGGGCAGCGCCAGATAGATGGGGAGCCCGAGCGTGCTGTAGAAGGTGTATCCCAAGAACCCGCCCAGGCACATGGCGTCCCCCTGCGACAGGTTCATGATGCCCGACGCCCGGTAAATGAGGCTGTATCCCAGGGCGATCAGCCCGTAGATGCTGCCGGACAACAGCGCGGCCACCACCAGTTGTATGAACATAGACGATGTTCCTTTCCCAAGAGCTTCCGCCGGGATAAAGCGGGATGCGCCACTTGCGCATGGATTCCAACTGCTCGTGGCGCACCCCGGTTGTCCTCATGGATCGCGGTATCCGGCAAGGTCAGCCCTCTCGGACGCGCGATTTCCTACGCCCCCGCAATCAAATTTGCTCAGTAGGCGTTGCCCGTCTCGGCCTTGTACGCCTCGTATCCGCCGCTCTCCATCCAGGCGCCCCAGTCCTGATTGAGGCCGTCCAGATAGATGAACCTTCTGACGGCGTGGTACGGCTCGCCGTCGCCGTTGGTGTAGTCCATCGTGCCGCCCAGCCCCTCGATCTTGATCTGGGGCACCGCGGCAAGCATGGCCTCCGTCTCGTTGGAGCCGGAGATCTTCGTCGCTTCCCAGATCACCATCGCGGAGTCGTACGCGCGGTAGGCGATCTCCGTCGTGGGCAGCGCGCCGTACAGCTCCAGGTACTTCGTGAGGAACGCCTTCATGTTCTCGATGGTGCAGTCCTCGAGATCGGCGTAGGTGACGTAGGGATTGGCGAACAGGATGTAGTTGGAGTTTTCCGGCCCGGCGATGTTCACCATCGAGGCGAAGAACGACTCCTTGTCGAAGATCAGGCCCGTGTAGCCGGACTGGCGCACCTGCTTCACGAAATAGCCGCAGTCGTTGCTGGTCATGCTGAGGAAGATCGCCTGCGGCTTCGCGCCGACGATGCGGGCGCACTGCGCCGACAGGTCGGTGTCGTCCGGCTCGCAGGATTCCTCGAGCAGTATCTCGATGCCCTTTTCCTCGCAGAGCTTCGTGAACGTCGCCGCGAAGCTGAGCGCCGCTTCCGACTGGTCCTTCATGACGGCGATCTGATTGATCCCCATGTCGAAGATCATGCTGACCACTTCCGGGGCCACGAAATCGTAATTCACGCTGCCGCGAATCAGGTATTTCCAGCCCTTCTTCATCCAGGACGCGCTCGTGCCCATGCCGATGGTAAAGATCTGCGCGTCCTCGTAGTACTGGCCCGCCGCCAGCACTTCCGCGGAGACCTGCGACGCGATCACCGCGTCCACATCCTCGTTCTGGGTCAGCTTCATCGCGGTCTTCACCGCTTCTTCGGTCGAGCCCTTGGAGTCGTACAGGGTCGCGAGGACGCCCTGCTCGCCGTTGAAGCCGCCGGCGGCGTTGATCTCCTCCAGCGCCATCTTCAACCCGTTGATGGCCTCGAGGCCGTTCTGGGCGTTAGGGCCTGTGAAGCTCACCGAGATGCCAATTCTGAATTCCTCTTCGGCCGACGCGCAAGGGACCATGCCTGCCACCATGACAAGAGCCAACAGGAGAACCAACATTCTTTTCAGCATACCCTCATCCTCCTACTCCAAATTATAGAAAACGATTGCTTTGCGGAAGCGGAGATTCGCGGCAAACCGTCCGGATAACTCCCCATTTGTACAGAAATATTTCGGAGATTTATGTACAGTTCTTCCAGAGTATCCCGCTTCCGTCAAAGCAATCGATTTATTTAAATAATAATACGATTTGCGGCGCTTGTCAATATGCTTTTTGGGGGATTGTCCAATTTAATTGCTCTGCCAATTCTATATTGCGACGCGCAAGGTATGGTTGGTAGAGCAATAATTGCGGGGCGCGATGCGGCCCGCGCGATGAAAGAGCGGCCGGAAATCCCCGCATCGCGGGGGTTTCCGGCCGCCGTTGTGGTCAAGGAGCCGCTAGGTAAGCGATGATTAAAGAACGCGCGTGATGTCGAGCTAAATCTTCGTCAGATTGGGCTTGCAGAATTCACAGGAATAGCAGCGCTATTTCAAGTATTCAGCAGGCCCGGGATGGCGGGAATGCAGCCGCCTGCGCACGCGGGATCAAATCAGCGGTTGCCTAGACCTTCTCCCCCGTGTTCACCATCTCGATGTTGCGGTTCGGGCAGAGGTTGAAGCACATGCCGCAGGCGACGCAGGTCTCGCTGTCGATGGCCATCGTGTCGGCGCCCGAGACGTCCGGCGCGAAGTCGCAGCAGATGGTCTTGCAGAGCTGGCAGCCCTCGCCGCAGCCGCAGTTCAGGCAGCGCGACGCCTCCTGAACGGCCTCCTCCTCGGTGTAGGCGCGGGTATAGGCCCCGAAGTGCCTTTTGCGGGCCTCCGGCCCCTCGGTCTCGGTCGAGACGCCGCGCCCCTCGTCCTTGAAATACCCCGCGCGGCTGAGCACGTCGTCCACGTCGACGACGGCGCACGCCTCGTCGTATACGAGCGTCGCCGCGTCGCCGCGCACGTACCGGTCGATGGAGACCGCGGCGCGGCTGCCCTCGGCGGTGGCGGTGATGACGTTGTTGACGCGCACGGCGTCGCCGCCGGAAAACACGCCGGGCTCGCTCGTCGCGCCGGTAGCTTCCTCGACCAAGAGCTTTCCGCCCTCGCGCGCGAGGCCCTCCATGCTGTCCTCGTCCGCGTGCTGGCCGAGCGCGAGCACGAGATGGTCGCAGGGGAGCGTGAACTCCGCCCCCTTCACGCCCTCGGGCGCGCGGCGCTTCGAGGCGTCCGCCTCGCCGAGCACCTGGTTCGAGAGCCGCACGCCCACGACTTTGCCGTCCCTGGCGTCGATCGAGCGCGGCGACACGAGGTACATGATCTTCACGCCCTCGGCCTCGGCCTCGTCGATCTCCTCGTCGGCGGCGAGCATCTCCCGCCGGGTGCGGCGGTAGGCGACGATGACTTCGCTGCTTCCGAGCCGGACGGCGGTGCGCGCGGCGTCGATC
>JAAYZL010000120.1 GCA_012514855.1 Clostridiales bacterium | reverse complement strand
TTCGAGATCGTGGTCTCCTGCTCGGCCATGAACTGATCCGGATAGGTGTCGGTGATCACGTTGTCGGGATACGCGGCGGCCAGCCTCTCGGCGGCGCGGAACTCTTCCTCGCCCTGGGTGGTCGTGCCGGTCAGGATGGCGATCTTCCAGTTGCCCTCCTCGGCGGACGCGATGCCGCCCAGTGCGATCATGGAGATCATGAGCGCCAGAAGCATGCAGAGCAGTTTCTTCATGGTAATCCCCCTTAAAAAATTTTCCCTATGAAGACGGGCAGAGCCCGGCCAGGGCAGATAAATCCGGAGTGCATAAACCGTTCATAATGCGCTTATTATACCAGAACTATGGACGGTTTGCAAGCGGGAACTTCACAAAGTGCAATATTTCCCGGCGAAAGCTTGCGGGAAGGGAGGGGAGCGGGTATAATCTCCGGGGAGGTGGAGTTCGATGTTTACGGCGGATGCGCACTGCGACACGCTTTACGAGATCGCGGTCATACAAAGAGAGGGGCTCAGGGTCACGCCCGAGAGCCTCGCGGCGGGGAATGTGGGGCTGCAGGTGTTCGCGATGTTCGCGGGCCACGAGGAGGAGGGCCGGAATTTCGCGCGCGCCCGGAGGATGCTCGCGGCGATGCGGGAGTTCCCGATCCCGCTCCTCGCGGGATCGCTCCCGGACGCGCCGCCGGAGACGCCGCACGCGGTGCTGTCGATCGAGGGCGGGGACGTGCTCGAGGGGAGCCTTGAACGGCTCGCCGAGCTCGACGACCTCGCGCGGATTCGCATGATCGCGCTGACGTGGAACTTCGAAAACGAGATCGGGCGTCCGGCGTCCGGCGGGTCGAACGAAGGGCTCAAGCCGTTCGGGTTCGAATTGCTCCGGGAGATGGACGGGCGGGGCATACTCGCGGACGTTTCGCACCTCAACGAGGCCGGGTTTTGGGATGCCGTCGAGCGCGCGGCGCTGCCTCCGGTCGCCAGCCACTCGAACTGCCGCTGGCTCGCCGACGTGCCCAGAAACCTCAAGAAGGAGCAGGCGCGCGCGCTGATTCGGCGCGGCGGCTTCATCGGCATCAACTTTTATAGCAATTTCCTGGCGGACGGCCGCGACGCGACGCTCGAGGACGTCGTTCGCCACATCGACGAGCTGATGGAGCTCGGCGGCGAAAAGGCGGTCGGCTTCGGCTCGGACTTCGACGGCATGGACCGCTGGCCGGACGGCCTCGGGAGCCCGGCGGACCTTCCGCAGCTTCTGGAGCGGCTCGAAAAGCGCGGCTATGCGCAATCGCAGATTCGGGACATCGCGGGGCTGAACCTCTGGCGGATTCTCAAAAGCGCCGAGGCTACGCGTCGCCTTCCTCCGAGAGCCTCCTGACGAGCGCCCGGATGCGCTCCCTGGCCTCGGTCTCGACGAACAATTTCTGCCGCTCGGTCGGCTCGCGGTCGCCCATCAGCGACACGAACTGGCTGACCTTCAGCCCGAGCGCGTCCTGCATGTCGCGGTCGGAGCCGCGCGGGGACACGAGGTAGTAGCACAATAGCGAATCCCGCTGGCCGATGCGGTGCGCGCGGTCCTCGGCCTGCGAGTGCACCGCCGGCGACCAGTCGAGCTCGCCGAACACGACGCACGTCGCGCGCTGGAGGTTCAGCCCGCTCGCCGCGCGCAGCGACACGCACAGCAAGTCTGTCTTGCCGCCCATGAACGCGGAGGCGGCGGCGTCCTTCTGAACCTCCGTCTCGCGCCCGGTGATGAAGCCGGGCCTGAGCGCCTTCAGTTCCGATTTATAGATGTCCATGACCGCGTGGTGGTGCGCCATCAGGAGCACCTTCTCCCCGGCCTCGACGAGCGCGCGCACGAACGCCGCGACGAACGGCGCCTTCGCGACGCCGGTCGCCTGCCGCTGCCGCTGGCAGATCGCGTCCTCGATCAGCGCGCGCCGGGACGGGTCGTCGGTCGCCCGGAGCAGCTTCAGTTCCTCGGCGACCGGCGCCATCAATTCGCGGTACACCCTGTCGTCCCAGTCGATCTCCTGCACGAGCCTGCGCTTCGGCGCGAGCTGCGAAAGCACGTCCGATTTCACCCGCCGCAGCATCAGCCCCTCGCGCCTGAGGTGCTCGCCGAGCAGCTCGGGCTTTGCGACGACGGCGGAGTTGTAGCCGTAGCACCACTCGCGCGAAAAGCTCTCCCAGTCGCCCAAAAAATGGAAGTCCAGTATGTTGACGACGTTCCAGATCTCGCCGCCCTGGTTGTAGATGGGCGTGCCCGACAGCCCGATCGCGTTTTCGCAGGACTCGGAGAGGAGGCTCGCGGCGGAGTACTTGCCGGTTCCGTTCCTGCGCAATTCCTGAATCTCGTCGAACACGGCGGTTCGGAAGCCGTATTTCGGGAGCTCCTCCTTCCAGCCGCGAAGCAGGAGATAATGGACGATGTACACGTCCGCCTCGGGGAGCGGATACGGCGTCAGCCCCCGGAGCACGTGCACGCTCAGCCGCCCGTCCGGGGACAGGAACCGCTCGAGCTCGCGCCGCCAGTTGCGGATCAGGTGCGGCGGGACGACGAGCAGCGCCGGGTACGCCGCGGTCGCCGCGAGGAACGCGAGCGCCTGCACCGTCTTTCCGAGCCCCATCTCGTCGGCGAGCAGGCAGCGTCGGGCGCTCAGGAGAAACGCGAGCCCCTGCTTCTGAAAGTCGAGCAGCTCGCCCGAAAAGCTCTCCTCCGGCGGCGCGGCGGACTGCGGCGCGGTCAGGAGAAGCTCCCGCCGCTCGGCATAGGCGCGCGCCTCGAAAAGCGCCTCGTCCCACCGGTCGCGGTCGCGCTCGGCAATCTCGAGCGGGTAGCGCAGCATCAGCCAGTTCAGGTCGCCGATCGCGCGCCGGTGCGCGGTGAAGCGCGCGACGCCGCGGCCGCGCCCGTCGCAGCCGGGGAACAGCCGCTTCGCGAGCTCCGTCACGCAGGGCTCGGCCTTGATGATCCAGCTCTTCGTCTTGCGGTTGTAGGAGAGCGTGCCGTAGATGTGGCCGTCCGCGGGCGCGTCGCGCAGGTAAATCGGATAGCTCACGGAAGCGACACCCCCCACAGCCGGTTCAGCGACACGGCCGTCACGCGCTTGCCGCATATCGTCCGCGGCAGCGCAACCGCGCGCCGCGCGACGACGACGATCTCGGTGAGTTCGTCCGATTCCAGATACCTTTCGAGCTGGGAGACAAGCTCGCGCCGGACGGGCCGCCCCTTCTTGACCTCGACGCCGACGCCGCCTATGAGGAAGTCGATCCGCCTTCTCGGCGCGAGCCGGTATTCGTGCGAAAAGGGGATGCCGGCGTCATGAAGCGCCCGCGCGATCAGGGCGTGGATGTCGTATTCGCCGCCCGCCGCGCCCGCGCGCAGCGTCGAGATCGCCGAGACGATTGCTTCTGTATTCATGCCGACATTATAGCACGAATACCGCCGGGGGTTCAAGCATACCCTTCAACGAAGAATGGAGGGGATGCGCATGAAAAGCGCGCGGGGCTCGGCGCTTCTGACGGTATTGAAGGGACTCCTGGTCGCCGCGGGCGTGACGCTCGCGGGGATGCTGCTACTCTCGCT
>JAAYZL010000119.1 GCA_012514855.1 Clostridiales bacterium | reverse complement strand
TCGACGACCCGCTACATCTCGACGGGCTATTTCAGCTTCTGACAGAACAGCCAAACATTTCACATAGAAATCGTGAACCTATATCCCATCCGAATGCGTCTAACTATCGCAATCAACGAGATGCAAATCGCTAGGATGGGGTGTTAAGAATGAAGAAACAACTGCTCGCCGCGCTGCTGATCCTCCTGCTCCTTTTGGCGGGGTGTCAGTACAGCGTCGTCGAGGACGCAGACGAGCAGCAGCTGACGCTCGGCCAATCGGCGCTCGCCGAAAACCCGGCCGCCGCCCCGACGGTTCAGCCGATCGGGAGGGGAAGCCGCGACGCGGCCGGGGAGACCGCGGTGGCCGACCTGCAGCGGCGGCTCACGGAACTCAACTACCTGACCGGCCGCGCCGACGGACAGTTCGGCAAAAAGACCGAGGAGGCGCTCAAGCGCTTCCAGCAGATGAACGGCCTCGCGGAGACCGGCGTCGTGGACGCGGCGACCGAGCTAAAGCTCAGGAGCATGCGCGTCGTGCCGATGCCCACGCCCGAACCGACGCCGCTCGCGAGCGGCGCCAAGGGCGACGGCGTCAAGGAGATTCAGGAGGCGCTTCGCAACCTGGGCTTCATGGAGGGAAAGGCCGACGGCGATTTCGGCGGCAAGACCGACGCGGCGCTGAAGCTCTTCCAGAAGTACCTCTACGAGCGCGAGGGAATCGAGCTCTACAGCCCGACCCCGACGCCCGCGCCGACGGTCGCGCCGACCCCCTCCCCCGTTCCGAGCCCGACGCCCATGCCGTCCGGCGACCCGGAGCAGTCGGAGGAGCCGACCGCGCAGCCGACGCCCGTTCCGACCCCGACGCCCTACGCGCCGGACGGAATCGCGACGGACGAAGTCAAGGAAGAGCTGCTCGGCAATTCGTTTGAGGTCTACCGCGAGGACCTGCAGCGCGGCGCGAAGGACGAGGATACCCTCGGCGAAGTGTACCGCCTGCAGAGGCGACTGGCCGCGCTGTGGTATATCGACAGCGGCATCGACGGCGACTTCGGCGGCGGAACCGAGACCGGACTCAAGTACTTCCAGAAGCGCAACAACCTCGTGCAGACCGGCATCGCCGACGAGGTCACGCAGCGACTGCTGTTCAGCGCCCAAGCGGTCAAGTCCGACCGTCCGGAGCACCCGTACCTCTTGAAGGTGTCCGTCAAGGACCAGCGCGTGTACGCGTACAAGTGGGTCAACGGCAGCTATACGAAGCTCGCGCGCACGATGAAGTGCTCCACCGGCACGAGGGAGGACCCGACGCCGCTGGGAACCTTCTCCAACGGAGGTCCGGCCGGCCGCTGGTACTACTTCAACAAGTTCGACGTCTGGGCGCAGTACGCCTACCGCATCAGCGGGCCGTACCTGTTCCACTCGGTGCTCTTCAACGACAGGAACACCTCGACGCTGATCCAGGGCTCGGTGAGCAAGCTCGGGTCGCGCGCGTCGCACGGCTGCATCCGTCTCAAGGTCGAGGACGCGAAGTGGATCTACAACAACTGCCGCGCCGGAACCACGGTGACGATCTACTGACCGACCGGGGAGAGGCACCCCCTCTCCCCCGCTACATATTTAATTTGAACTTTACACGCAGGGCTACTTTGTGCGGAATTATTTCGGTATAATGGCAATACATGTCATGTGACCGAGGAAAACAGCAGCGCGCCCGAGGCGCCGTTGCGCGTTTGAATCGGTATGGATAAGGGGTGTGACGATTGTTTCGCAGATTCATCTCTCTCGCGCTGATTTTCTGCTTCCTGACCGGCGCGTCTGTCGCGGAGACCGCCTCCTCCCCGGAACCGAGCTACCCCGCGGGCACGCTGCACAACGGCGTCGTGGACGCCTCCGAGGGAAGCCCCGTCGTGGAACTCCAGGAGCGCCTGATCGCGCTGGGGCTTCTCGCGGGCAAGGCGGACGGGCACTTCGGCGGCGGAACCGAGGCGGCGGTAAAGCTGTTCCAACAGATGTACGGCCTTGCGCCGACCGGCGTCGCCGACGAAAACACGCGCGCGGCGCTCTCGGTCGCCAAGATCGGCGTGACCGAGATTCAGGACAAGCTGATCGCGGTCGGGGTCAAGACCGGCGCGCCCGACGGCGTGCTCGGCCCGGCCACGTCGGACGCCATCCGGCTGTTCCAGCAGATGTACGGCCTTGCGGCCACCGGCGTCGCCGACCCCGAGACGCGCGCGCTGCTGTTCTCGGAATCGAACCTCGTCTACGGCATCCAGACGAAATTGATCCAACTGACATACCTCTCCGGCGCGTCCGACGGCGTGATCGGCCAAGCGACGACGACCGCGATCCGCGAATTTCAGCAGACGCACGGCCTTCATTCCACCGGCGTCGCCGACCCGACGACGCGCGACCTGCTCTTCAACGGCACGGCCCTGATCCCGAAGCCCACCCCGACGCCGACGCCGCGCGCGAGGGGCGCCTCCGGCGTGGACATCGAGCTCGCGCAGCAGAAGTTCGCGGCGTGGGGCTTCCTCGACGGGTCGGTCGACGGCTCCTACGGCGACGCGACCGAGAAGGCCGTCAAGGCGTTCAAGAGCTACCAGTACGAGGACTATCTGGCCTACCTCGAGGCGAACCCGACGCCCTCGCCGGTTCCGACGCCCGCGCCGACGCCCGCGCCGACGCCGACGCTGCGCCCGGGCGAGCTTCCGCGCGTCGTCGACGCGACGATCGCCCCGACGCCGTCCCCCACGCCGTCGCCGACGCCCTACGTGCCGAACCCCGTCATCGAGGACGAGCTCCTCTACTATCTCCGCGACGGCAGCTTCGAGGTCTACCGCGGAACCGTTAAGCTCGGCGACAAGAACCGCGAGGTCCGGCGCGTGCAGCGAAGGCTCGGACAGCTCGGCTACCTGTACAACGGCGCGGACGGCTCCTTCGGCGAGCTGACGGCGAACGCGCTGAAGTATTTCCAGCGCCGCAACAGCCTCGACCAGACCGGCGTCGCGGACGAGGCGACGCAGCGCAAGCTGTTCGACCCGTCGGCGGTGCGCTCGACCGAGTACGTGTTCCCGTACAAGCTCGTCATCGACGTCTCCGACCAGCGCGTGTACGTCTACCGCTGGACGGGCGAGGGCTACGGGGAGCGCCTGCACAGCTTCAAGTGCTCGACCGGCACAAGGAGCGATCCCACGCCGCTGGGAACCTACCAGGCCGGCGGTCCGGCCGGCGGGCGCTGGTACTACTTCAAGGATTTCGACTGCTACGCGCAGTACGCCACGCGCATCTTCGGCGGCATTTTGTTCCACTCGGTGATCTACGGCCAGCCCAAGGAGAGCTCGCTGCAGAGGAGCTCGGTCAGCAACCTCGGCCGCCGCGCCTCGCACGGGTGCGTCCGGCTGACCGTCGAAAACGCGAAGTGGATCTACTCGAACTGCCCGGTCGGCACGACGGTCGTCATCCAGAACTGACTTTGCCGGCAATCTGCGGGCGGGGACGGCAAGCGCCGCTCCCGCCTTTTTTCTGCGGCGGTTGACCCCCGGACGCCGCCGGGGTATAATGGACGGAGAGAAACGGGGGACGACGATGAATACGATACAGTTCAAGTACGCGATCGAGGTCGAGCGCACGGGTTCCATCTCGCAGGCGGCGGAGAACCTCTACATGGCGCAGCCGAACCTCAGCAAGGCCATCCGCGAGCTCGAGGAGGGCCTCGGCTTCCCGATCTTCGAGCGCACGTCGCGCGGCGTCGTGCCCACCCCCAAGGGCGAGGATTTCCTGAAGCTCGCGCGCGGCGTATTGATGCAGGTCGAGCAGATGGAGGCGCTCAAGAGCGACGAGCAGGACCGCATACAGCGGTTCAGCCTGTCGATGCCGCGCGGGAGCTACATCGCCGACGGCGTGTCGCGGTTCATCTCCGCGCTCGACCTCGACGGGGAGATGCTCCTGAGCATCAAGGAGACGAACTCCGTGCAGACCGTCAACAACGTGCTGTCCGGCCGCTTCCGGCTGGGCATCATCCGCTACCGCGTGCAGCACGAGGCGCATTTTCTGGATTTTCTGGACGAAAAGGAACTGAGCTTCGAGCAGGTCTGGGAGTACAATTACACGGTGCTGATGGCGAAAAAGCACCCGCTCGCGGACGCCGACCCGCTCGACCCCGCGCGGCTGGAGAGCTACATCGAGCTGACGCACGGCGACAAGACGGTGCCGCACCTCTCGGCGATCCCGCGCACGCCGCACCGCCCCGGCGACTGCGAGAGCCGCCGCATTCTGATCTACGAGCGCGCGGCGCAGTTTGAGTTTTTGAGCCGCATCCCCGGCGCCTACATGTGGTCGTCGCCGGAGCCGCCGTCGATCCTCGAGCCGTGGGGCCTCGTGGAGCGCAAGTGCGCGTCGAACCGCCGCTACCGGGACATCCTGATCTACCCGCGCCGCTACAACCTGACCGAGTACGACAGGCTGTTCATCGACAAGCTGTTCGACGCCCGAAACGACATCGCGTTCGGAAACCGGACGCCCTGACCAAACAAAAACCCCGGACGCGGGATTTCTTCCGCATCCGGGGTTTTTTGACCGTCAATCGTCCAGCGTCTCGAGCGCCTCGGGGTTCATCATGTACTTCAGCCCCGCGTGCATCGCCTGCGCATACTCGGCGCCGCCGCAGACGCGCTCGTCGGAGACGATGCTCAGGGGGATCATCAGCTGGCGGCTGGCCTTCCCCTCCTTGTTGGCGGTGACGACGCGCTCCGGACGGCCCATCGACGCGAACAGCGAGCAGGTGCCGAAGTTGTACAGGTGGTGGTAGATCCCCGGCATGTTGATCGACATCATGTTCGTCACGAACAGCGAGCAGTGGAACGGCGACGCCTCGATCAGCGACTTCGGAAGCAGCCCGAACTTGTCCATCATCTTCAAAATCCAGACCAGCAGCCCCGGCAGCAGCGGAATCTTCAAAAACACGTTCGCGAGGCGCACGGCGGAGTTCTCGTTGCCCGGCTCGCGCGCGAGGCGCACCTGCTCGTTGATCTTCTTCGCGACCGTGTTAAGCGTGTCGTCCGGCGAAAAGTGCATCTTGATCGCCGCCTCGTCGTACCGCCCGTCCGGCATTTCGCGCAGGATGATGTAGGAGACGGCGATGTCCGCGTGCTCGTAGAGGTGCTTTCCGACGACGAAGCGGTTCAGCACCGGGTACTTGCGCACCGCGCGCACGTACGCCGCGATCAGAATCGTCATGAAGCTGATCGACTCCCCGGAGTCGCGGCGGCTGCGAATATAGTCCGCCATGGGCTTGTACTCGAGCGGATAGGTCACAAAATTCTGCGCGTCGTTGCGCGTGGTCATGATATACGGCGTGAACTTCACGATCGGATCGACGTATTCCGGTATCGGATGTCCGTCGGAGCGATAGCCGAACATAGCATCCCTTCTTCTGCATTTTATTATACTATTCTTTGTACCACACTTTTGCGCGGAATACAAGTCCATTTGGGTCGGGTTTGGCAGAAATATCTCGACTTTTCGCCCGCCCCGCTTCGCGTCGCGGATACGCGCCGGGCGCCCCCTCACTTTTTCGGAAATTAATTCCTTGACACATCCGCAAAAATTTAGGATAATAGACTCAACCATCGCATGTATTGGAGGAAATGAACATGTTCAACGTTCCCGAGGTCAAACTGGGCGTCGTGGCCGTCAGCCGCGACTGCTTCCCCATCACCTTGAGCGAGAGGCGCCGCCGGGCGCTTGTCGGGGCCGTCCGCGCGCGCGGCGTGGACATCTACGAGAGCGAGGTCATCATCGAGGGCGGCATCGACGCGAACGTCGCGGACGCCTATGAGGACATCCAAAAGGCCGGCATCAACGCGCTGGTCGTGTTCCTGGGCAACTTCGGACCCGAGGGGCCGGAGACGCTGATCGCCAAAAAATTCGGCGGGCCGGTGATGTACATCGCCGCGGCGGAGGAAAACATCAAGGTTCTCGCCAACGAGCGCGGCGACGCGTTCTGCGGCATGCTCAACGCCAGCTACAACCTGAAGCTCAACGGAATCGACGCCTACATCCCCGAGTACCCGGTCGGCACCGCCGAGGAGTGCGCGGACATGGTGCTCGAGTTCCTGCCGGTCGCGCGCGCTCTCTTGGGCCTCAAGGATCTGAAGATCATCACCTTCGGCCCGCGCCCGTTCGACTTCCTCGCCTGCAACGCGCCGGTCGCGCCGCTGTTCAAGCTCGGCATCAACGTGCAGGAGAACTCGGAGCTCGACCTCCTGGTGGCGTTCCGCGCGCACGACAGGGACCCGCGCATCCCGGACAAGATCCGCGAGATGGAGGAGGAGCTCGGTACGGGCAACAAGATGCCCGGCATCCTGCCGAAGCTCGCGCAGTTCGAGCTGACGCTGCTCGACTGGATCGAGGCGAACAAGGGGACGGCGAAGTACGTCGCGATGGCGAACAAGTGCTGGCCCGCGTTTGAGTCGGCGTTCGGCTTCGTGCCCTGCTACGTGAACTCGCGGCTGACCTCGATGGGCATCCCGGTCGCCTGCGAGGTCGACATCTACGGCGCGCTGTCGGAGTACATCGGCACCTGCGTAAGCTGCGAGCCGGTGACGCTGCTCGACATCAACAACACCGTGCCCGCCGACATGTACGGGGCGTCCATCGCGGGCGTCTACGACTACCGCCACAACGAGACGTTCATGGGCTTCCACTGCGGCAACACCCCGATCTGCAGGCTCACGAAGGGCGAGATGAAGTACCAGCTCATCATGAACCGCGGCCTCGAGGGCGGCGGCGAGCCGGACGTCACGCGCGGAACCCTCGAGGGCGACATCGCCCCCGGCCCGATCACCTTCTACCGGCTGCAGGCGAACAAGGACAGCAACCTCGTCTCCTACATCGCCGAGGGCGAGGTGCTGCCGGTCCCGACCGAGTCGTTCGGCGGCATCGGCGTGTTCGGCATCCGCGAGATGAACCGCTTCTACCGCCACGTGCTGATCGGCGGCGGCTTCCCGCACCACGGCGCGGTCGCGTTCGGCCACCACGGCAAGGCGATCTTCTCGGTGCTGAAGCTGCTCGGAATCGAGAAGGTCGGCTACAACCAGCCCGCCGGCGTGCTCTACCCCGAGGAGAATCCGTTCAGGTAAATCGTACGAATTCCGAACATCAATGCGCCGTCGCGGCGGCCCTTTTCCAGCCCCGCTGTGTCGCCCTCCGCTCAACGCAGCGCTGCTACGCCCCGCTCCGGCTCCGTGCGGGGCAGAAAAATTCCTCGCCGCTTTGGGCGCATTCCTGTTCTGCATTCGTATAAACGCGTAAAAAATCCAGTTTCCGGCTCCGCCTCCTCCGGCGGGGCCGGTTTTTTTGCGTTTTTCGATCCAGTTGTTGACAATGTGTTTCAATTGTGATACAATTCGTAATATATTCACGAACCTTGTAATATTTTCAGCATATTTATGACGGTCGTCGGTTCGAAAGGAGACTGCAATGCATTTTCAGAAATGGATTCGGCGCACGGCGCTTCTGCTGATCCTCATGCTGGCCGCGGCCCCGCTCGCGTATGCGGACTACGCCGCCTATGTGTCCTCGGGCTCGACGGGGATCTACTCCGACAGCGGGCTCGACAGGAGGATCGGCGCGCTCCCGAAGAACACCGTCGTCGTCGTGCGCTCGAGCGCGGACGGCGCCGCGAAGATCGCCTGGCGGGGAAAGACCGGCTACGCGGCGGCTTCGAACCTCAAGGCCGTCGGCGGCGACGCGGAGAAGGCCGTCGTCGGAAGGGCGACCCGCATCTACGAAAAGCCGAGCATGGGCAGCCGCTCGAAGCCGCTCAAAAAGGGCGCGCAGGTGATGCTGCTGGCGACCTCGGGAAGCTGCGCGATGGTCGAGCTGGACGGCTATATCGGCTATGTGAACCGGAAGGACCTGCGCAAGCCCGGAGAGAGCGTCGAGGAACCGGAAGAACCCGAAAAAACCGAGGCCCCCGTTGAGGACTACGTCGCCGAGAGCTTCCGGGCGACCGTCACGGCAAACAGCCTCGCCGTCTACAGGGGCGCGTCCAAGTCGTCCGGCAAGCTCGCGACGCTCCGAAAGGGCGCGACGGTTTCGGTGCGCGCCTACGACGACGCGTGGGCGCTCCTCGAAAACAACGGGAAGTACGGCTTCTGCCTGCGCTCCGGGCTCGAGCGCGCCGACGACAAGCCGACCCCGACGCCAACCCCGACCCCCACCCCCACGCCCGCGCCGACCCCGAAGCCCACGCCGGCCCCGACCCCGAAGCCGACGGCGGAGGACGCGATCGACAGCGGAAAGTACTCGAACGAGGAGATCGTCTTCCTGTTCCTGACGAGGGAGATGGGCCTCAACACCGCCGCCGCCTGCGGAATCCTCTCGAACATCAAGAGCGAGTCGTCCTTCCGCCCGACGGCATACAATGCGAACGGCGGCTCCTACGGCATCTGCCAGTGGACGGGCGGGCGCTACACGCGGCTCAAGAACTACTGCGCGGGCAAGGGCTACGACTACACGACGCTGCTCGCGCAGCTGTACTTCCTCGAGTACGAGCTCAAGAACCACTACACCAAGACGCTTTCGTATATCCGCGGCGTCGAGAACTCCGCGAGCGGCGCGTACGACGCGGGCCATTACTGGTGCTACAACTTCGAGGTGCCCGCCAACCGCGCGAGCGTGTCCGTCAAGCGCGGCAACGCCGCACGGGACACGTATTGGCCGAGATACGCGTGACAAACCCGGCGAAGGGCCGCCGCGCCTCCTTTGAGGCCGGCGGCCTTTGTTTTTCAGAGAGGATGTCAACAAACATTTACAATTCTGCGATATTTTCCCGGCAGAATATGGTATAATAAGCATATGCCGGTATTCTCTGGACGTTCAAGGAGGAATACTCTTGGCCCCCGATCCCCCCGGTTCCCTGTTCGCGCTCATGCTGCTGTTCCTCGCGGGCGCGCTTCTGCGCATGGCGGAGGCCGCGTCGCAGCGGATCGACGAGGATCGGCTTGACGGGCGCGCGCTGCCCTTCGTCAAGTCCGCGCAGCACCGCTTCGGCGACCCGGACGCGGCGTTCGGGTTTTTGATGCTCGGCGCCTTGGCGCTCGCGCTCGCGTGGCTGTTGAATCCGCTCGCGGAGTGGCTCTCCGGGTTCATCCGGCCGCGCTCGCTCGCGACGGCTCTCGCGGCCGCGGGCATCGCGATCCCGACGGGCGTATTGTACACGGCGCTCGCGGGGCTTTTGCCGACGCATTTCGCGTCGCACGCGCCGGAGAGGGCGCTGCGGCTGTCCGCCGCGCCCGCGCGGTTCGTGCTGACGATATTGCGCCCGCTGACGGGGCTCTCGAAGGCGCTCGCGGCCGTCTTCCTTCGCGCACTCCGCGTCCGGCCCGCCGCCGCGCCGGAGCGCGCGGCCGAGCAGGAAATCCTGGCGATGGTCGACATCGGCGAGGAAAAGGGCGAGATCGAGCCCGACGAGAAGCAGATGATCGAGAACATCTTCGAGTTCAACAACATGACCGCCGAGGACTGCATGATCCACCGCAAGGACTTTACCTCGCTCGACGTCGAGGAGGACAACTCGGAGATCCTGAAGATCATCCGCGAGAGCGGGCTGTCGCGCTTCCCGGTCTACCGGGAGGACGTCGACAACATCCTCGGCATACTGACGACGCGCGACTACCTGCTCAACGGCTGCTCGGAAAACCCGAGGCCGCTGCGCGCGCTGATCCGCCCGGCCTATTTCGTGCCGGAGACGCTGCGCGCGGACGTGCTGTTTTCCGAGATGCAGAAGCGCAAGCAGCACATGGCGATCGTCGTCGACGAGTACGGCGGCACGAGCGGTCTGGTCACGATGGAGGACCTGCTCGAGGAGATCGTCGGCAACATCTACGACGAGTTCGACCCGCAGGCGCACGAGGACGTGATCCCGCTCGGCGAAAACCGCTGGCGCGTGAACGGCTCGACCGACCTCGACCAACTCGGCGAGGCGGTCGGCGTCGACCTCTCGGCGGACGACGAGGCCGACACGCTCGGCGGGCTCGTGTTCAGCAATCTCAGCGAGATTCCCTCCGACGGCGAGCGCCCGGTCGTCACGCACAGGGGACTGCGCATCAGCGTCGAGGAGATTCTCGACCGCCGCGTCGAGTGGGCGATTGTGGAAAAACTCCCCCCGGACGGGGATTTGAAGAAGGACGCGCATCTCGAGGCCGCGCAGGCAAAGTAGAGGAGGAAGAACCGCATGTTGAAGGGCATTCCCGGCATACTCAGCCCCGATCTTCTGAAGATTCTGATGGAGATGGGCCACGGCGACGAGATCGTCATCGCCGACGGCAACTACCCCGCCGCCAGCAACGCGAGGCATTTGGTCAGGCTGGACGGCCACGGCGCGATCGAGGTCGCGGAGGCGATTTTGAAATTCCTGCCGCTCGATCAGTACGTCGGGGAACCGGCGCTGCTCATGTCGGTCGTGCCCGGCGACACCGTCGTGCCGACGATCTGGGACGAATACCGAAAACTCGTCGAGACCTGCGAGCCCGGGACAAAAATCGGCTTTCTCGACCGGTTTTCGTTCTACGAGCGCGCGAAGCAAGCCTACGCGATCGTCGCGACCGGCGAAAGCGCGCTGTACGCGAACATTCTGCTGAAAAAGGGCGTCATCCGGTGAACTTTCGCGGATTTTCCGTCGTCAAAGTTAAGGGAATTTCTATCGATTAGAAGGGGAAGGGGATTGAAAGATGAAACACTGCAGGAAGTACCTGGCGATCGCGCTCGCCCTCATGCTGCTGTCGGCGCCGTTCGCGCTCGCGGAGCAGCTTGACGTCTATTCGCTGACGATCAAGAATCCCGTGGTTTACGTAGACGGCATGCCGATGGCCGACCTGACGGGTCTGGGCATCGAGGGCTCGACCGCGTCCGTCGACGGCCGGCAGGTCGTCCGGCTCAGGCTGCTCGGAAACGGCGAGCCGGTCGCGGACGCCTACGCGGCGTTCGACGGGCGCTGGCTGCTGGCCGGCGCGGAGGGAATCTCGAACATATACGGGCTGCCGCTTGAAAAGATTCCGGGCTTCTCGGATCTGGCGGTCAACTCGGCGCTTCTGGAGGCGCTTTTCTCCGGCGAGACGCTCGAGCAGGTCGTCGGGGTGCTCCTCGGCGCGATGGAGGGCTTCTCGGCCACCGTCGAGCAGTCGATGGTCGAGGAGGGCGTGCAGCGCATCGACCACGCCGCCGGGCAGATCGAGATGCAGGGCTATACCGTCGTGCTGAAGTCGGAAGACCTTCAGGCGCTTATCGACGAGATCGGCGAGGGCCTGACGGCGATCCCGGCCGTCGAACAGCTGATGCTGGCCGCGGGCGGCGCCGCGGGCTACGACGTCGAGAAGGACGGGGAATTCGACATCGCCTCGGTGCTCGGCGAGGGCATGACGTTCACGGTGTGGGTCGCCGAGGACGGCGAGACCATGCGCGTCGAGGGTCGCTACTCGATAACCAACCCCGAGGAAAAGGGCGACAAGGTCGACTATTACATACTCGAGGACTTCTACCATGACGAATTCGGCCGCGAGATCATGGTGGCCGACGGCCTCGCGACGATGGGCGGCGAGGAATTCGTCAAGCTGACCGGCAACGTCATGACCGAGGAATTCGGGGACGGCGTCGCGATGGAGATGGACTTCTCCGGCACCGCCAACTTTGAAGGCACGTGGCAGGATGTGCTCTCGATGAAGGGCACGCTGTACCCGAAGGGATACACGGCCGACAACCCCGACCGCACGGTGTTCGACTTCTCGATGGACATGCTCGACGAGGTTGAGCCGGGCTCCTTCCGGCTGAACGGCTACTACGCGCCCGCGGACGGCGCCGAATACCTGTACGACGAGCTGTCGGTCTCGCTCTACGGCGGAGCCCCGAGCGACAACTTCACGTTCGAGTTCCTGACGCAGACGCAGCACGAGGGCGGGCAGGAGTATTACGGCGCGCAGCTCACGGTCGGCGAAAACGACCAGCTGGTCTCCGTGTACTACACGTTCGAGGGCGACTATTCGGACAACGCGTTCGGCGACGAGGATCACCAGGGAAGCCTCAAGGCCGGCTTCAGCGACGGGACGATGGCGGCCGAGTTCGCGGCGGACATCGCAACCGCGCGCACCTCGGCGGATGCGGCCGCCATGCCCGCGTTTGACGGAACGCCCGTCAACGTGATGATGCTCGGCGAGAAGGACATGGATCTGCTCGAGATGGAGGGCGGGCTGCTCATGCAGAAGATCATGGTCTCGCTGTCCGAGGCGGTTCCGGGCCTCCAGGCGCTTATGAGCATGGGCTTCCTGTAAATTCGGCCCTCTTTGCAAAAGGGGCGGGCGCGCGCGTCCGCCCCGCGGTTTTGGAAGGCGCGTGGCGCGCGGAAATCCGTGTCGTTTTGTCGGAAATGTGTGCGCCGTCTTGACACGGGCTCTGCAATCCGCTATACTTTATCCAAACAAAGGAAGGGTGTGTTTGCATGGCTATAGCCGGAATGGTCGTCGGAATCTGCTCAATCCCGTTCGCTTTCTGGGCATGCTACGGGCCTACGACATGGATGCCGATCCTCCTGGTCATCGCGGGCATCGTGCTCAGCGCGATCGGCATGATGAAGGAGCCCGAGCGCAAGGGTCTGGCGCTCGCGGGCTTGGTCTGCTCGATCGTCGGGTTGATTGTGACGATCATCGTCATCATCGCTTCCTGCGCCTGCGCCGCTCGCTACGTAGACGCGGCAGGGCTGTTGCTGCAGGCCGCCGGCAACTAAACCCGGTTCTCTGACGGCCACCGCGTCGGCGGCGGCCGTATTTTTTTCGGAGGGCGCTCGCCAAATGAAACCTGCCTTCGAACTGTTCGGCTACCGGATGCCCACTTACGGCATAATGATGCTGCTGGCGCTCTTGAGCGCGTTTTTCGTGCTCTGGCGGCTCGTCCGGCGGCGCGGCGTGCGCATAGAGTGCGCGATTACGGTCACCGCGTGCGCGTTCGGGTTCGCGCTGGTCGGCGGATACGTCACCTACATGCTCGCGTCGGTCGGCATCCCTGCGATCCTCGCGGCCGCGCGCGAGGGCAGATTGTTCGAGGTGCTCTCCAGGGGCGGCATCGTGTTCTACGGCGGGCTCATCGGCGGCATCTTCGGCGCGTGGCTCGGCGCACGGCTCGTGGAGCTGCGCTTCGTCGCGATCATGGACCTGTGCGCCCCGGCGCTCGCGCTCGCGCACGCGTTCGGGCGCGTCGGCTGCCTGTTCGCGGGCTGCTGCTACGGCATGCCGTGCGAGCTGTTCTTCTGCTTCCCGCTGTCTTCGGACATCGCCGGCGGCGCGAGGCTTTTTCCGGTGCAGCTCTTCGAGGCGGGGTGCGATCTGGCGCTGTTTCTCGCGCTGCTGAAGTATCTCAAAAGGCCGCGGCCCGTGCCGCGCGCGGCGGGCATCTACCTGATGAGCTATTCGGCGTACCGGTTCATCCTCGAGTTCTTCCGCTACGACGCGATCCGCGGGCAGGTCTTCGGGATGTCGACGTCGCAGTTCCTGGGCATACCGGTGTTCCTGCTGGGCGCGGTGTTCTGCTTCGCGCTGGCCCCGCGCGGCATCGATCCGGACCCGTTCCGCACGGAGATGGGCATGATTCCGGGCTTTCGGAGAGGAGAGCGGTGATGGAGAAGATCGCGAGCTTCCGGGTGAACCACCTGTCGCTGCTTCCGGGACTGTACGTCTCGCGCGTCGACCGGATCGGCGTCGGGGCCGTGACGACGTTCGACCTGCGCATGACCGCGCCAAACCGCGAGCCGGTGCTCTCGACCGGCGCGATCCACGCGGTCGAACATTTGGGCGCGACGTACCTGCGCAATCATCCCGACTGGAAATCGCGCGTAATCTACTTTGGCCCGATGGGCTGCCGCACCGGGTTCTACCTGCTGCTCGCGGGGGAACTCGCCCCTTCGGATGTGCTCGAGCTCGTCCGGGGCATGCTCCGGTTCGTCGAGGAATTCGAGGGAAGCATCCCCGGCGCGTCCGCGCGCGACTGCGGAAATTTCCTCGACATGGACCTCGATGCGGCGCGGGAGATCGCCAAGCGCTACCGGGCCGAGCTTCGTTCGGAGCGGGTCGTCTATCCGCTTTGATCTACCGCGTTTGGCGCCCAAACCGCTTGACAACGTCTGGCGGCGGGTGTATAATGGGGCGGACGAAACAGGCACTGCACGGAAGAGGTGCAGTGTCGGTTTCTGCTATTTTTGTCACAAAACTATCCGGGAGGGTATAAAGATGTCCAACGATGTTGAGCAGCGCGTACTTACGATGACGGACAAGCGCAATCTGGAGAGGGAACTCGAGGAGCTGCGCCTGGCCAAGCTGCAGGTGGCCGAGGAGATCAAGCTGGCCCGCGGCCACGGCGATCTGAGCGAAAACGCGGAGTACGCCGAGGCGAAGAACGCCGAGGCGC
>JAAYZL010000118.1 GCA_012514855.1 Clostridiales bacterium | reverse complement strand
TCAAGGTGCTGCGCCCGGAGTTCGAGCAGGATCAGGAGTTCGTGCGCCGCTTCAGCCGCGAGGCCGAGGCCGCCGCGAAGATGTCGCACGAGAACATCGTGAACCTGCTCGACGTCGGCAAGGAGGAAAACCTCCGCTACATCGTGATGGAGTACATCGACGGCCGGACGCTGAAGGATCTGATCCGCCAGTCGGGGAGGATTCCCGCCGATCAGGCGGTGCGCATGGCGATCCGGACGCTCGCGGCGGTCGACCACGCGCACAAGAACGGCATCGTCCACAGGGACATCAAACCTCAAAATATCCTCGTCGACCAGCGCGGCACCGTCAAGGTCGCGGATTTCGGCATCGCGCGCCTCAAGACCGCGCAGACGACGCGCGTCGACGACTCGCAGTCCTCGGCGCTCGGAAGCGTCCACTACTTCTCGCCCGAGCAGGCGTCCGGCGAGGTCGCCGACGAGAAGAGCGACCTGTACTCGATGGGCGTCGTGCTCTACGAGATGCTGACCGGCGAGGTGCCCTTCGACGGCGACACCGCGGTCTCGGTCGCCTTGAAGCACGTCAGCGAGGAGCCGCGCTCGATGCGGTCGCTAAACGGCTCGATCTCGCGCGGGCTCGACGACGTCGTGCAGCGCGCGCTCTCGAAGGACGCCGACAAGCGCTACCAGACCGCGGCGGAGTTCGCCGGAGATTTGCGCAAGGCGCTGACCCGGCCGAAGGGCGGGTTCGTCCACTATCCGCTGACGAAGGACGAGCAGGAGAAGCTCCGCGAGCAGAAGCGGAGGCTCTTGCTCAAGCGCAAGAAGCGGCTCAGGATCATGTCGAGGATCAGCGCGGTGGCGGTCGGGCTCGCGGTGATCGGCGTGGTACTGTGGTATTTCCTCGCGGTATACCGCGTCAGCGAGGTGCCGCAGTTGGTCGGAGGGGACTGGCAGCTCGCGGTCGCGGCGCTCGAGGACGAGGGCTTCAAGCCGTCCGCCGAATACGCGTACAGCGAGGAAATGCCCAAGGGCCAAGTCATCCGCCAGTCGATCGCGGCGGGCCAGCGCAGAAAACAGGGCACCGGGGTCCTTTTGACCGTCAGCGCCGGCAGCCAGTGGGTGTTCTTCGAGGACATGCGCGGCCGGACGCTCGACGACGCGAAGCGGGCGCTTGTGGAGCTGGGCGTGCCGGAGGAGAGGATTTCGCTCGGCTACGTCGCGAGCGACCAACCCCCCGGCGCGATCGCCGGGCAAATGCCGGGGCCGGGCTGGATCACGCGCGAGACGGACGTCCAGTTGATCGTGAGCGCCGAGACCGTCGAGATGCCGACCTTGACCGGGCTGACGCTCGACGGCGCGAGGGCGCTCGCCGAGGCGAACGGGCTGGTCGTGCAGGACGTCGTCGAGGGCTATTCCGCGGACGCGCCGGCGGGCACGGTCATCGCGCAGTCGGTCGCGCCCGACGCGCAGGTCGCCGTCGGCACCGGCATCACGCTGACGATCAGCCAGTCGCGCGAGACCATGTACTACCCGGCGGCGAGCTACACGATGGTCGTGCCGCTCGACGCGATCGAGGTGCGGCTGGAGCTGATCGCGCCGTCCGGCAGGGAGTTCGACGGATACCTCGGGACGCTCGACAAGGGCACGCACCGGATCGAGCTCTCGAGCGCGGAGAGCGGGCTGCACACGCTGCGCGAGTATCTGGATGGCGTCCTCATGGCCGAGACAAAGGTGATGTTTGAATAGACGGCGCGGCGGTAAGGGGCGCAACCGCAAATCCTTCGGGTTTGCTTGCGGTGTCGCCGAACCGCGGGATTTGGTCACTTGCGTCACGGCAAGCTCCCGGCATCCCGTGGTTCGGCTCCTAGCCTTGCACCCCTTCCTGCCACGCCGGCAGCATCGACGATATATTTTATGGGGGAACTTTTTTGCGCGGAATCGTGACCAGGGGCGTCGGCGGGTTTTACTACGTGCTCGACGCGGGCGGAAATACGCATGAACTGCGCGCGCAGGCGAAGATCCGCCGGGCGCGCGTTACGCCGATGGTGGGGGATCGCGTCGAGTTCGAGCCGGGCTCAGGCGGCGGGGACGGCTGGCTGAAGGCCGTGCTGCCGCGCGAGAGCGCGCTCCGCCGCCCGCCGGTCGCGAACATCGACGCGGTCGTGGTCGTCGTCGCGGCGGCGGCGCCGAGCCCCGACCTCATGATGGCCGACAGGCTGCTGATCGCGGCGCGGCGCGGGGGGATCGTCCCGATCTTGGTCGTCAACAAGCGCGACCTGAACCCGGAGGCGGCGGAGGAGATTTTGCGCCAGTACCGCGGCGCGGAGGTCATGCCCTTCGCGGTGTCGGCGCGCTCGGGGGAGGGCGTCGAACGGCTCCGCGAGGCGCTCGTCGGCAAGGTGCACGCGCTCGCCGGGCAGTCGGGCGCGGGCAAGTCGACGCTCTTAAACGCGCTGCACGGATTTTCGCTCGAGACCGGGGACGTGTCGCAGCGGATCGAGCGCGGGCGGCACACGACGCGCCACGTGAGCCTGATCCCGGTCGCGGGCGGCGGCATGGCGCTCGACACGCCGGGCTTCAGCCTGTTCGAGACGGAGCTTCTCGACCCGGTGCTGCTCAAGGACTCGTACCCGGAGTTCGCGCCGCACGAGGGAAAATGCTTCTTCTCGCCCTGCTACCACGATTCGGAGCCCCGCTGCGCCGCGCGCCGGGCGGCGGACGAGGGCGAGATCGACAAGAACCGCTACGAGCGCTATCGGGCGCTTCTGGAGGATATGAAGATACGTTGGAGGGATCGCTATGGTTAAGATCGGGCCGTCGCTTCTGTCCGCGGATTTCCGCGTGATGGGAGCCGAGATTGAGCGCATGGCCGCGGCGGGCGCGGACTATCTGCATTTTGACGTGATGGACGGGACGTTCGTGCCGAACCTGTCGTTCGGGCCGGCGATCCTCGAGTGGGCGGCGAAGGGGCCGCTGCCGGTCGACGCGCATCTGATGGTCGAGCACCCGCACACCTGCGTCGCCGATTTCGCGCGCGCCGGCGCGAAGATCATCACGATCCACCCGGAGGCGGGCGGGCACACACACAGGACGCTTGCGGCGATCCGCGAGGCGGGCTGCATGGCCGGCATCGCGCTGAACCCCGGGACGGCGCCGGACTGCCTGCGCTACCTGCTCCCCAGCGTCGACCTCGTGCTCGTGATGACGGTCAACCCCGGCTTCGGCGGCCAGAAGATGATTCCGGAGTGCCTCCCGAAGATCCGCGAGGTGCGCGAGATGCTCGACCGCGCGGGCTCGGGGGCGCTCCTCGAGGTCGACGGCGGCGTGAACCTCGAGACCGCGCGCATGATGATGGAAGAGGGCGCGGACGTGCTCGTCGCCGGCAGCGCGCTGTTCGCCGCTCCGGACGCGAAGCGGTTCATCGAGCGCGTCCGCGCCGACTGGCGGGAAATTCACGCGTAATTTGGGAAACGCATCGCCGCCCATCCGCATAGGATAGACGGGGGGCGATGGCGTGAACAGGTGCAAAAACAATTCGGGGCGGGGGAAAAACCGGTACGCGAGGCCGGTCGGCATCGTGATGATGCTCGCCGGCGTGCTGCTTTTGATGCTGTGCGTGCCGTACTGGCTGTGGACGAGCGTGCTGGCGATCCTGCTGATCAGCGTGGGATTCCTGCTGTGGCGGTTCAGTTGACCCTACATACCGCGAAGCGCCAAAAAAATTCCGAGGCTTTTGCCTTCGGAATCTTTTTGGAACCTGCCTTTATCACAGAGCGCGCTCCACCTTTTTGCTGCGCAGGCAGCGCGTACAAACGGACATGCGCCGGGGCGTGCCGTCGACGATCACGCGGATTTTCTGCGTGTTCGGGGCCCAGGTGCGGCGCGTCTTCCGGTTCGAGTGGCTGACGTTGTTGCCGTACTTCACGCCCTTCTGGCAGACCTCACAGAATTTTCCCATTTCAATTACACCTCCTTCAAGGCGATTCGGGCATTCAAAACAGTACGATTATAGCACCGCAGGGAGGAAAATACAAGGGTTTGGGCATGTAAAAGTTCGTGAACCGGGCAAAATGAAACCGGAATTGTAAAAAAATGGCCGCGAGCGCCGGTTGCTTGTGCGTTTAACGCCGTTGCCCTTGCAAGTTTGGGGAAAAACCGCTATACTAAGGCGAGCGGGAGCGGAATTCGGCGAATCCTTCGGGGGAGGTTATCATATGGATTGCAAGTTCAAGACGGAGCTGGGGCTCGTGACGGTCAACGACGAGGTGATCGTGCGCGTCGCGGGCTACGCGGCGCTTGATTGCTACGGAATCGTCGGCATGGCCTCGAAGCGGTCGACCGACGGAATCGTACAGCTGATGGGCCGCGAGAACCTCGGCCGGGGCGTCAAGATTCGGCAGAGCGGCGAAAAGGTGGATGTGGACCTGTTCATCATCGTGGAGTACGGCATCTCGATCAGCGCCGTCGCCGCGTCCATCATAGAGACCGTCAAATACAAGGTGGAACACCTGACCGGCATCACCGTCGGTCGCGTCAACGTATGCGTGGAGGATATCCGCGTCTGACGCGAGCGCGCAATGCCGGAAGATGGAGGATGGTTTGCCATGGCGCATGATAAGATAGACGGGCTGCTGTTCAAGGAAATGTTTCAATCCGGCGCGGCGCTGCTCACCCGGAACCGGGAGAGCGTGGACGCGCTGAATGTATTCCCCGTGCCGGACGGCGACACCGGCACGAACATGTCGCAGACGATCACCTCCGCGGTCAAGGAGATGCAGCTCAAGCCCGCGATGAGCGTCGGGGACATCGCCAACGCGATCGCGCGCGGTGCCTTGAAGGGCGCGCGCGGGAACTCCGGCGTCATCCTGAGCCAGATACTGCGCGGCTGGGCGCGCGCGATGGACGGCGCGGAGGACATCGACTGCGCCCTGCTCATCAAGGCGCTGCGCTCCGGGGCGGACACCGCCTACAAGGCCGTCATGAAGCCCAAGGAGGGAACCATCCTGACCGTGTCGCGCGTGATGGCGGAGGACGCCGAGCGGCTCGGGCGCGGCATGGGGGACCTCGTCGAGCTGTTCCGGACGGTCATCGCCAGCGGCGAGGCAATCCTGAAAAAAACGCCGGACATGCTCCCGGTGCTCAAGCAGGCGGGCGTCGTCGATTCCGGCGGCATGGGGCTGCTCGTCATCTTTCGCGGCATGTTCGCCGCGCTCTCCGGAGAGCCCGTCGAGACCGAGGCCGCGGCCGAGCAGCGCCAGCGCGCCGCGATGCCCTCCGACTATATCGACGACCACGAAAATCTCGGCGAGATTACATTTGCCTACTGCACGGAGTTCATCGTCGCCCACCCGCGCGCCGATTTGCGCGACGGCGAGGTCGTCCGGCTCCGCAAGCGCCTCGAGCGCATCGGCGACTGCGTGCTCGTGATCTCCGACATGTCCGTCGTCAAGGTGCACGTGCACACGAACGAGCCGGGCAAGGCGCTGCAGTACGCGCTGGAGCTGGGCGAACTGGACGCGATCAAGATCGACAACATGCTCGAGGAGCACCGCGAGCGCCAGGCCGCGCAGGAAAAAGAGGAGGCCGACCGGAAGAAGCCCTACGGCATCGTCGCGGTCGCGCTGGGCGACGGGCTCGTCGACATCTTCACCGAGCTCAACATCGACAGGATCGTCGACGGCGGGCAGACGATGAACCCGTCGATCGAGGATCTGCTGGAAGCCATCGAAAAGACGCGCGCCGAGAACGTGTTCGTGCTGCCGAACAACACGAACATCATACTCGCCGCGCAGCAGGCGGCGGAACTGACCGAGCGCAACGTCGTCGTGCTGCCGACGAAGTCGGTGCCGATGGGCATCTCCGCGGCGCTCGCGTTCGACCCGGAGCGCTCCGCCGAGGAAAACCGCGCGGCGATGACCGAGGCCGCCGAGAGCGTGCACACCGCCTCGATCACCTACGCCGTGCGCGACACCGTGTTCGACGACAAGGAGATTCGCGCCGGCGACATCATGGGGCTGATCGACAACAAGCTGCAGGTGCTCGGCCACGACGTGCGCGAGGTCGCGTGCGAACTGACCGGGATGATGGTCGCCGACGACAAGAGCCTGATCACGGTCTACTACGGCCAGGACGTGACCGAGGACGAGGCGCGCGAGCTCTCCGACGAGTTTTCGAAGAAGTACGACCAGTGCGACGTCGACCTCCAGCCCGGGGGCCAGCCGCTGTACTACTATCTGATCGCGGTGGAGTGATGGACGTCGAGCTTTCCCGCGTTCCGGGCCTGGGGCCGAGCCGCATCAGGGCGCTCGAGGCCGCCGGGATACGGACCGCGCGCGAGATGGTGCTCCGGCTCCCGTCCGGCTACCGGGACCTCTCGCATCCCGTGCCGCTCGCGAACTTGCGCGCGGGGGACGAGGCGGCGGTGTACGCCAAAGTCGAGGGAAACGCCGCCGAACAGCGCGCCGCGGGGCTGCTCATCACGCGCGTATACGTCTCCGACGGAACCGGCGCGATCCCGGTCGCTTGGTACAACCAGCCCTGGCTCAAAAAACAGCTCCAGCCCGGCCGCGAGCTCCTGCTCTACGGCCGGGTTGAGTTTCGAAGGGGGACGCTGCAGATGACGTGCCCCGCGATCGAGCGGGAGCGCGCGATCGTGCCCGTCTACCGCCCGGTCGCGGGCGTGCCCCCGAAGGCGTTCCGCGACGCGATGCGCGCGGTTTTAAAGATCAACGACGGGCAGTGGCCGGACGAATTGCCGCAGACGCTCCGCGAGCGGTTCACGCTGTGCGAGCGCAACTTCGCGATGCGAAACGCGCACTTCCCCTTGAACCCGGAGGCGCTCGAGGCCGCCCGGCGCAGGCTCGCGTTCGAGGAACTGCTGCTCTATCAGGTCGCGCTGTCGCTGCTTCGCGGCGGCGCGGAGAAGGGCGTAAAGCTCGATTTCCCCGACGAAGAAATTGGGAATTTCTGGAAGCTGCTCGGCTTTCCGGCGACCGCCGCGCAGAAGCGGGTACTCTATGAGATGGCGGGCGACCTCCGCAGGGACGCGCCGATGGCGAGGCTTTTGCAGGGCGACGTCGGCAGCGGCAAGACGGCCGTCGCGTTCGGCGTGATCTACCTTTCGTGGAAGTCCGGCCGCCAGGCGGCGATGATGGCGCCGACCGAGGTGCTCGCGCAGCAGCATTTCGCGGGCGCGCGCGCGCTGTTCGAGCCGCTCGGCATGAAGGTCGGGCTTCTGACCGGGTCGCTCTCGAAAAAACAGCACGCGGCCGCGCACGCGGCGATCGCGTCCGGCGAATGGGACGCGGTGTTCGGAACGCACGCCTTGATTACGGAAACGGTCGAGTACAGCGACCTCGGCCTCGTCATAACCGACGAGCAGCACCGCTTCGGCGTGCGCCAGCGCTCGGTGTTTGGCAAAAAGGGCGGGCGGCCGAACGTGCTCGTGATGTCCGCGACGCCGATCCCGCGCACGCTTTCCTTGATATTGTACGGCGACCTCGACCTGTCGATACTCGACGAGCTGCCGCCGGGCCGCACGCCGATCAAGACGCGCGTCGTGCCGGAGGAGAAGCGCCGCGACATGTACGGCTTCGTCCGGCGGGAGGCCCAAAAGGGCCGGCAGGCGTACGTGATCTGCCCGCTCGTCTCCGAGAGCGAGGCCGTCGAAGCCAAGAGCGCCGAGGAGCTGTTCGAGGAATTGAAAAAACTGCTCCCCGACCTTAGGCTGTCGCTCGTGCACGGGCGCATGAAATCGAAGGACAAGGACGCGGCGCTCGATAAGTTCCGCGCGGGCGGGACGGACGTGCTCGTCTCCACGACCGTCGTCGAGGTCGGCGTCAACGTGCCGAACGCGAGCGTGATGGTCGTCGAAAACGCCGAGCGCTTCGGGCTCGCGCAGCT
>JAAYZL010000117.1 GCA_012514855.1 Clostridiales bacterium | reverse complement strand
TTTTGCTTCAGGCGGACATACTCGGAGACAATCTCCTCGATGCTGACGCGCGAACGAAGATCGTCCAGCCATGCGTCTGATATTCTTGCCGCCATTTACACCCCTTGCCTTGCCCAATGGAACCGATTTGAGGAACGTCCGTTCATGTTCGATGATTATTTCGCCACGGTTGCGGTTATTCCTGCATGGATTCGACAATTTGCATCAATTTATCGAAATCACGGCGCGAATCGCGCCCGCAACTATCCTATCTCTTACACAGAAGGTATATACCACATGTGCGCGCAAAAACCTCCATTCTTTTTTTAATTAACAAAACTAAAACAGAATACGGTCGGTTGTTCGCACCGGGGCCGAGCCTTCGCCATAATGTGGTAATCTGGAATGTCTGAGGCCGATCGCCGCGCTGCAACCCGGCGGACGCGCGGATGCATTTTCCGAGACACGAGGCGGAGGAATGAACATGATCGTGAGCAAATTTGGCGGAACATCGCTCGCGGACGCCGGGCGCATCCGCCACGTCTGCGATATTTTGCAAAAAAACCCCGGACGGCGCTTCATCGTCGTTTCGGCGCCGGGGAAGCGGTTCGACGCGGACGAGAAGGTCACCGACCTTTTGATCCGCGCCTACAGGGGCGACGACCGGGCGCTGTACACGGCGTGCGACCGGTTCCGGGAGATGGCGGACGCGCTGAACCTCGCGTTGGAGGCGGATATCCGCGCCCTCGAGGCGAACCTGCGCAAAAACGGCGAGGACTACGCGATCAGCCGCGGCGAGTGCCTCGCGGCGCGCATGATCGCGAAGCACATCGGCTATGAGTTTGTGGACGCTCAGGAGATGATCCGCTTCCGGGCGGGCGGGTCTCTCGACGCGGGCGCTACATACGAAAGAACGCTCGTTCGGCTGAAGCCCCTGAAAAACGCGGTCATCCCCGGATTCTACGGCGCGCTGCCGGACGGAACGATCCGGACGTTCCCGCGCGGCGGCTCGGACATCACGGGGGCGCTCGTCGCCGGCGCGATGGGCGCGAGCGTCTACGAGAACTGGACGGACGTCGACGGCTTCATGTCCGCCGACCCGAAGCTCGTCGAGAGCACGAAGTGCGTGCCGACGCTGAGCTACAGGCAGATGCGGCTCCTGAGCTCGATGGGCGCGCAGGTGCTGCACCCGCAGAGCCTGCTGCCGGTCTCGCGCGCGGGCATCCCGACGCACCTGCGAAACACCTTCGCGCCGGAAAAGCCGGGCACCGTCATCGCGACCGACGCGCGCGCGGATATGCCGTGCATCACCGGCCGGGCGCTGAAGAGCGGGCGGAGCGTGATCGCGATACTCTATCCGGACGCGATGCGGCTCCCCGGAAAAGTGCTCGACGCGCTCGAGGCCGAGCGCATACGCCCGCTGTCGCTGTGCGCGCAGGACGATCACCTGCTGATCTACGTCCGGGCGAGCCATTTCCCGGACGCCGTGCGGGCGCTGCACCGCTCCCTCGTAGAATAGTATAAGGCAATACCGCACAATTTGTGCGGTATTGCCTTAACTTTGAAATGGTATTACCGCAGCGCAACCATCTCCGCGATGCGCTGTTCGAGCTTTCCGAGCAACTGTCCGTTCAGAACCAGCTTCTCCCGCTCGGCCTCGATCAGGTGCGGCGGGGCCTTTGCGACAAACCCCTCGTTTTCGAGCTTGCCCCTCGCGCGCGCGATCTCGCCCTCGACGTTCTTCCTGTCCTTTTCGAGCCTCGCGAGCTCCTTTTCGACGTCGACGAGCTCTCCCAGCGGCATGAACAGCTCGCACGGCCCGGTGACGGCGGACGCCGACTTCGCGGGGTTCGGCGCGCCGTCGTCGAGCAGCTCGACCGCGCTCGCGAACGCCAGCCTCTTGAAATAGCCGTCCGCCGAGGCGAGCGCGTTCCGCCAGCCGGCGTGCGGCTTCAGAATCAGCGTCGCCCGGCGCCCCGGCGCGACGTTCATCTCGGCGCGCAGGTTGCGCACGGTGCGGATGACCTCCATCACGCCCTCCATCCGCTCGGTTTCCGCCGCGAAGTCGAATTCCGGCCTGGTCTCCGGCCAGCGCGCTGTGATCAGCATGCCCTCCGCGCCGGGCAAAAAGCCGTAGACCTCCTCGGTCACGAACGGGATGTACGGGTGCAGCAGCTTCAGCGTGCCGAGCAGCACATGGTACAGCACCTCCCGCGTCGCCTTCTTGCGGCTCGCGTCGTCGCCGTTCAGCCCCTGCTTCGCCATCTCGATGTACCAGTCGCAGAACTCGCTCCACACGAAGTCGTACAGCTTCGTCGCCGCGAGGCCGAGGTCGAAGTTCTCGAGGTTGTCCGTCACCGCGCGCGCGCACTCCTGGAATTTCGAAAGAATCCACCTGTCGCAAAGCGCGAGGTCGCCTTCGCCCGGCACGCCCTCGGGGACGAAGCCCTCGAGGTTCATCAGCACGAAGCGCGACGCGTTCCAGATCTTGTTGACGAAGTTGCGGAACGACTCGATCTTTTCCTCCGACATGCGCACGTCGCTCCCGGGCGACACGCCCATCTCGAGCGAAAAGCGCAGCGCGTCCGCGCCGTATTTCTCGATGACCTCGATCGGGTCGATGCCGTTGCCGAGCGACTTCGACATCTTGCGCCCCTGTTGGTCGCGCACGAGCCCGTGCATCAGCGCGACCCGGAACGGGCATTTCCCCATTTGCTCGATGCCGGAGAACACCATGCGCGCGAGCCAGAAGAAGATGATGTCGTAGCCGCAGCTGAGCACCGTGTTCGGGTAGAAATACTTCAAATCTTCCGTCTCCTCCGGCCAGCCGAGCGTCGAGAACGGCCACAGCGCCGAGGAGAACCAGGTATCCAGCACGTCCTCGTCCTGCCGAACGGCTCCGCCGCACTTCGGGCAGGTCGCGATGTCCTCGCGCGAGACGGTCAGCTCGCCGCAGTCGCAGTAGAACGCCGGGATGCGGTGCCCCCACCAGAGCTGGCGCGAGATGCACCAGTCGCGGATGTTCTCCATCCAGTTGAGGTACGTCTTCTCGAACCGCTCCGGGACGAAGATCAGCTCCTTCGTCCGCGCGACCTCGATCGCGGGCTCGGCGAGCGGCTTCATCCGGACGAACCACTGCGTCGAGACGAGCGGCTCGACGTTCTGGTGGCAGCGGTAGCAGGTGCCGACGTTGTGGTGCAGCGGCTCGATCTTGACCAAGAGCCCCAGCGCCTCCAATTCCTTCACGACCTCGGCGCGGCACTTTTCGCGCGTCAGGCCCGCGAACCGGCCGGCGTTTTCGTTCATGGTTCCGTCGTCGTTCAGCACGCGCAGCACCGGCAGGTCGTGGCGCTGGGCGACCTCGAAGTCGTTCGGGTCGTGCGCCGGGGTCATCTTGACCGCGCCGGTGCCGAACTCCAGGTCGGCATATTCGTCGGCGATGATCGGGAGCTCGCGGTTCATCAGCGGCAGCGTGACCGTCTTTCCGATCATATGCCTGTACCGCTCGTCGTTCGGGTTCACGCAGACGCCGGTGTCGCCGAGCATCGTCTCCGGGCGCGTCGTCGCGACGACGATGTCGCCGAATTCGCCGGGGTAGCGGATGTGCCAGAGGTGCGAATCCTGCTCCTCGTACTCGACCTCGG
>JAAYZL010000116.1 GCA_012514855.1 Clostridiales bacterium | reverse complement strand
CTCGCTCGCGTTCGACACGATCTATGCCGAGGGGCAGCGGCGCTATGTGGAGTCGCTGTCCTCCTACGCGCGGCAGTTTTTGGGGCAGATGGAGAAGCCGGACGTCGATTCCATCGACGGCCTCTCCCCCGCGATCTCGATCGACCAGAAGACGACGTCTAAGAACCCGCGCTCGACGGTCGGCACCGTGACCGAGATCCACGACTACCTCAGGCTCATGTACGCGCGCGCGGGCGTCCCGCACTGCCCGGAGTGCGGCAAGGAGATCCGCCAGCAGACGGTCGACCAGGTCGTCGACCAGATTCTGACGCTGCCGGAGCGCACGCGCATCCAGATCCTCGCGCCGGTCGTCCGCGCGCGCAAGGGCGAGTACGTGAAGCTGTTCGAGGACATGGCGAAGCAGGGGTTCGTGCGCATGCGCGTCGACGGCGAGCTCTGCGAGATCGCCGACCCGCCGAAGCTCGCGAAGACGAAGAAGCACACGGTCGAGATCGTCGTCGACCGGCTCGCCGTGCGCGAGGACATACAGCAGCGCCTGACCGACTCGGTCGAGACCGCGATGCGGCTCTCGGGCGGGCTCGTCGTCGCGAGCGTGGCCGACGGCGACGACATGCTGTTCTCGCAGAACTACGCCTGCCCGGACTGCAACATCTCCATCGAGGAGCTCGCGCCGCGGATGTTCTCGTTCAACAACCCCTACGGCGCGTGTCCGACGTGCTCCGGCCTCGGCGTGCTGTTGAAGATCGACCCGAACATGATCGTGCCCGACCCGTCGAAGACGCTCAACGAGGGCGCGATACAGGTCAGCGGCTGGAACTCCGCGGAGCCGGACAGCATGGCGCAGATGTACATGAAGGGGCTCGCCGACAAGTACAACTTTTCGCTCGACGCGCCGTTCTCGGAGCTCCCCGACGACGTCGTCGACAAGCTGCTCTACGGAACCCGCGGCGAGAAGATACGGCTCGAGTACCAGCGCGAGGACGGCGGCGGCGTGTTCAACGCGCCGTTCGAGGGCATCATCACGAACCTCGAGCGCCGCTACCGCGAGACGCACTCCGACGCGATGAAGGTCGTGTTCGAGGGATACATGGCGAACACCCCCTGCCCCGAGTGCGGCGGAAAGCGGCTCAAGCGCGAGGCGCTCGCGGTGACGATTGGCGACAAGTCGATCGCCGAGGTGTCGAACATGTCGATACTCGACGCGCGCGCGTTCTTCGCAAACGTCGAGCTCTCGGAAAAGCAGCGCGCGATCGCGCGGCAGATCTTGAAGGAGATCGATTCCCGCCTCCGGTTTCTCGCGGACGTCGGGCTCGACTACCTGACGCTCTCGCGCAACGCCGGCACGCTCTCCGGCGGCGAGGCGCAGCGCATACGGCTCGCGACGCAGATCGGGTCGTCCCTGGTCGGCGTACTCTACATCCTCGACGAGCCGTCGATCGGGCTGCACCAGAGGGACAACGCGCGGCTTCTCGGAACGCTGAAATCGCTGCGCGATTTGGGGAACACCCTGATCGTCGTCGAGCACGACGAGGAGACGATGATGGCCAGCGACTACATCGTCGACATCGGCCCCGGCGCGGGCGTCAACGGCGGCGAGGTCGTCGCGTGCGGCACGCCCGACGAGATCATGGCGGCCGAGCGCTCGATCACCGGCGCGTACCTGTCCGGGCGGCGCAGCGTGCCCGTGCCCGCGGTCCGCAGGAAGCCGACCGGATACATCGAGGTCCGCGGCGCTCGCGCGAACAATTTGAAGAACATCGACGTCCGCTTTCCGCTCGGCGTCATGACCTGCGTGACCGGCGTGTCCGGAAGCGGCAAGTCGTCGCTCGTCAACGAGATCCTGTTCAAGTCGCTCTCGCAGAAGCTGAACCGATCGCGGCTGCGCGCCGGCCCGCACGACGGCATCGACGGACTCAAGCAGCTCGACAAGATCATCGCGATCGACCAGTCGCCCATCGGCAGGACGCCGCGCTCGAACCCCGCCACGTATACGGGGCTTTTCAACATGATCCGCGACGTGTTCGCGGAGACGCCGGACGCGAAGACGCACGGCTACAAGAGCAACCGCTT
>JAAYZL010000115.1 GCA_012514855.1 Clostridiales bacterium | reverse complement strand
GAGCTCGTGCTGACCGAGGGCGCGAAGGGCATGAAGGGCGCGATCGCGAAGGCGGAGGAACTCGCGAAGGAAATTCCGAACGGCTTCATCCCCGGCCAGTTCGTGAACCCCGCGAATCCCGCCGTCCACTTCGCGACGACCGGCCCCGAGATCTGGGACGACACCGACGGCCGCGTCGACATCCTCGTCTCCGGCGTCGGCACCGGCGGCACGATCACCGGCGCGGGCGGCTACCTGAAGTCGAAAAACCCGAAAATTGAAGTCGTCGCGGTCGAACCGGCGGACTCCCCGGTGCTCTCCGGCGGCGCGCCGGGGCCGCACAGGATTCAGGGCATCGGCCCCGGCTTCGTGCCCGACGTGCTCGACACCGGCATTTACGACGAGGTCATCGCGGTCGCATCGGACGACGCGTTCGCGACCGGCAAGCGCATCGGCAGAACCGAGGGCATACTCGCCGGCATCTCGTCCGGCGCGGCGCTCTGGGCGGCCATCGAGCTCGCGAAGCGCCCGGAGAATGCCGGAAAGTCGATCGTCGCGATACTGCCCGACACCGGCGACCGGTATCTGTCGACGCCGCTGTTCGCGGATTGAACATTCACTTCAAAGGGGCGGCCGCATGGCCGCTCGGCGTGTCGGCAAAGTCGCCACGCCGAGCGGCTTCGGTCCCTTCATCCATGCCCAAGGGAGGGGCGGGGTTTGTCGATGATCCGGGCGGCCGCGCGGCCGCCCGGATCGTTTATTGAATTGACAGGGCAATAAATGAATTTCCGGACAAGCCGTATAAATCTTGGTAAACCCTTGAAAAAACCGCTTGACAGCGAAAGCCGACCGGAATATAATGCAACGCATTGACAGCAAAGGCGCTGCATGGCCGGTTTTCGGTCCTGCGGCGCCTTTCGCGATAAAAAAGGAGAGTGGGAATATGGCCATGCCCGAGCTGTTCGCATCGATGGTGTTCAACGACGCGGCGATGAAAAAGCGGCTGCCGCACGACACCTACAGGCGCTTCAGGAAGATCATTTCCGACGGCCACGGCCTCGACCGCGAGACGGCCGACATCGTCGCGAACGCGATGAAGGACTGGGCGCTCGAGAAGGGCGTCACCCACTTCACGCACTGGTTCCAGCCGATGACCGGCATCACCGCCGAGAAGCACGAGGCCTTTATCTCGCCGAAGGGCGAGGAGGTCATCATGGAGTTCTCCGGCAAGGAGCTGATCCAGGGCGAGCCGGACGCGTCGAGCTTCCCGTCGGGCGGCCTCCGGGCGACGTTCGAGGCGCGCGGCTACACCGCGTGGGACCCGACGAGCTACGCGTTCATCAAGGACGGCACGCTCTCGATCCCGACCGCGTTCTGCTCCTACAACGGGCAGGTGCTCGACAAAAAGACGCCGCTTCTGCGCTCGATGGAGGCGCTGAGCGCGCAGGCGCTCCGGATTCTCCGGCTGTTCGGCAATTCGGACGCGAAAAAGGTCGTGGCGACCGTCGGCCCGGAGCAGGAGTATTTCCTGATCGACAGGGCGGTGTGGGAAAAGCGCCCGGATTTGATCTATGCCGGCCGCACGCTGTTCGGCTGCAAGCCCCCGAAGGGGCAGGAGCTCGACGACCACTACTTCGGCGCGCTGAAGGGCCGCGTGCTCGAGTTCATGAAGGACCTCGATGAGGAGCTCTGGAAGCTCGGCGTGCTCGCCAAGACCGAGCACAACGAGGTCGCGCCCGCGCAGCACGAGCTCGCGCCGGTTTACACGACCTCGAACGTCGCGACCGACCACAACCAACTGACGATGGAGTTCATGAAAAAGGTCGCCGCGCGGCACGGCATGGCCTGCCTGCTGCACGAAAAGCCGTTCGCGGGCGTCAACGGCAGCGGCAAGCACAACAACTGGTCGATGTCGACGGACGCGGGGCTGAACCTGCTCGAGCCCGGAAAATCCCCGTCGGAGAACGCGCAGTTTTTGCTGCTTTTGTGCGCGGTCATGGCCGCCGTCGACAAGCATCAGGATTTGCTGCGCATCTCGGTCGCGAGCGCCGGGAACGACCACCGGCTCGGCGCGAACGAGGCGCCGCCGGCGATCATGTCGATGTTCCTGGGCGACGAGCTGACCGGCATATTGGACGCGATCGAGTCCGGCGCGAGCTACGACAAGAAGGTCAAGTCCGAGATCAACATCGGCGTCGACATACTGCCGCGCTTCCCCCGCGACACGACCGACCGCAACCGCACGTCGCCGTTCGCGTTCACCGGCAACAAGTTCGAGTTCCGCATGGTCGGCTCGACGTTCTCGATCTCCGGCCCGAACATCGTGCTGAACACCATCGTCGCCGACGAGCTATCGCTGTTCGCGGATGCGCTCGAGGGCGCGGAGGACTTCCACCGGGCGCTGAACGCTTTGATCCGGGAGACCATCCGCAGGCACAGGCGGATACTCTTCAACGGCAACAACTACGCGGATTCGTGGGTCGCCGAGGCCGAGCGTCGCGGGCTTCTGAACTGGAGGGCGTCCACGGACGCGCTTCAAAACCTCGCGACGAGGCAAAACATCGCATTGTTCGAAAAGCACCGCGTGTTCACCGAGGTCGAGCTCCATTCCCGGCAGGAGATTCTGCTCGGGAACTACGCGAAGACGCTCAACATCGAAGCGCTGACGATGCTCGACATGGTCGGCCGCGACATCCTTCCCGCGGTCATCCGCTATTCGACGGAGATCGCGAAGGGGCTCGACCTCAAGAAGGGCATGTCGATTCCCTGCACGGCCGAGCAAAGGCTCGCGATACGCCTCGGCGAACTCTGCTCGAAGATCTCCGGCGGCAGGGACGCGCTCGAAAAGGCGGTCAGAGACGCCGCCGAATTCGAGGGCGCGGCCGAGCTCGCGCAATACTACCGCAAGGGCGTGTTCCCGGCGATGGAGGCGCTTCGCCAGGCGGTCGATCAAGCCGAGCCGCTCGTCGATTCCTCGGCGTGGCCGTACCCGTCCTACGGCGAATTGCTGTTCAGCGTCAAATAAATCGCATCGAAAAAGCAGCGATTTGTCGACAATAATGCACCCTGACATCGTCCGGGAACCGGCGTGCGGACCGTCCGGGGCCGCGCGCCATGCCCTCGGGCTTATCGCTGGTTATTTGCGACAAACTGTGCTATACTGGCACGGGGGGGATCGCATGAAGCGGAAGCGCCTTCGCGGCGTGCTCAGCCACCGGCTGTTCGTCGTGTGGCTGTTGCTCATGCAGCTCGTGCTGCTCGCGTACCTGATCCTCAACGGCAGCCGCGAGTCGAAGCTGATCTCGTCGATCCTCTCGGTGCTGAGCCTCTTCGCGGCGATCCACGTCATCAGCCGCCGCGACAAGCCCGACTACAAGCTGACCTGGGTGTTCTCGATACTCGTGCTCCCGATCTTCGGAGGGCTCTTTTATCTCATGACGCGGCTGCAGCCGAGCACGCGCCGCTTCCGAAAGCAGGTCGTGCGCTCGCGCGACGCGGCGCTTCGAAGGCTCCCGCCGCGCTCCGGCGCGCTCGAGGCCGCGGAGAAGGCGTGCCCCGCCTGCGGGAGGCTGATCGGGTATCTGCAGCGCGCGGCGGGCTTCCCGGTGTATCCGGAGAAGCGCACCGAGTACCTGAAGAGCGGCGAGGCGTACTTCGAGTCGCTGCTCGTCGAGCTCAAAAAGGCGAAGCGCTACATCTTCATCGAGGCCTTCATCGTCGAGGAGGGCTTCATGTGGGGCGCGGTGCTCGAAATCCTCACGCAAAAGGCGCGCGAGGGCGTCGAGGTGCGCGTGCTGTTTGACGATTTCGGGTGCTTTTTGCGATTGCCGCGCGGCTACTGCCGCGAAATCCGCAGGCTCGGCATACAGTGCGAGGTGTTCAGCCCGCTCCGCCCGGCGCTTTCGGTGCTGCAGAACAACCGCGACCACCGCAAGATCGTGTCGATCGACGGCGAAATCGCGTTCACCGGCGGCGCGAACCTCGCCGACGAGTATATCAACCGCCTGAACCGCTTCGGGCGCTGGCGCGACGCGTCGCTCCTGACCGAGGGCGAGGCCGCGTGGAGCCTGACGCTGATGTTCTTGCAGATGTGGGAGCTCGCGACCGGCCGGCCGCCCTTGTACGAGCGCTTCATGCCCGCACGGGCCCCGGAGGACGCGACGACCGCCGCCGCCTTCGTCCAGCCGTACGCCGACAGCCCGCTCGACGAGGAGAACGTCGCCGAAAGCGTGTACCGGCAGATCATCTCTTCGGCCCGCCGCTACCTCTACATCTCGACGCCCTATTTAATCGTCGACGACGCGATGATCGCGGCGCTGATTCTCGCGGCGAAGGGCGGCGTCGACGTGCGGATACTGACGCCGGAAAAGTGGGACAAGCGGCTCGTGCACGTGACGACGCGCTCCTATTATAAGGAGCTGATCGACGGCGGCGTGCACATCTACGAGTACACCGGCGGCTTCAACCACGCCAAGACCTTCGTCTCCGACGACTGCGTGGCCACCGTC
>JAAYZL010000019.1 GCA_012514855.1 Clostridiales bacterium | reverse complement strand
TCGATCGCCTTCTCCGGCGACGCGATGCGCGTCGCCCTGCCGCGGACGCGTATCTCCCCGGAGAGGAACCTGTCCTGCCCGAAGATGCAGCGCGCGAGCTCGGTCTTGCCGGAGCCGACGAGGCCGGTGATCCCCAGGATCTCGCCCTCGTGCAGGTCGAAGCTGATGCCGGGCGTGCGCTCGTTGCGCTTCAAGTCGCGAACCGAGAGCACGACCTCCCTGTCCGTGGGAAGCGCCTCGCGCTGATGTCGGTGCAAAAGCTCGTCGTGCACCTTGTACAGGCTCTCTCCGACCATCAAAGTCACGACCTCCTGCTCGTAGGTCGCGACGGTGTCCTTCGTGCCGACGACGTTGCCGTCGCGCAATATCGTGATGCGATCCGAGATTGCGAAGATCTCCTCCAGGAGGTGCGAAATATAGATAACGGTCGTCCCCTTTGCCTTGAGGCTGCGGATGATCTCATGGAGCCTGAGCACCTCCTCGCGGCTGAGCGAAGAGGTCGGCTCGTCCATGATGACGACCTGCTTGTTTTCGGATACAGCCTTGACGATCGCCACGATCTGCCGGTAGGCGATCGGCAGCGAGTCGAGGCGCTGATAGGGGTCGATCGGGAAGCCCATGTCCCGGAGGTGCCCGGCGGCGGTCTTGTGCAGCCGGTTCCAGTCGACGAGGCGCGCCCTCCCCCTCGGGCGCTGGTTCAGCATGATGTTCTCGCCGACGCTGATCGCGGGGACGAGCGCCAGCTCCTGCGGAATGATGGTGATTCCTTTCGCGAGGGCGACGCCGACGCCGTAGGTCTTTTGCACCTCGCCGTTGATCTGAAGCTCGCCGGAATCAACCGGAAGCGAACCCATCAGAATGTTCATCAGCGTCGACTTGCCGGCGCCGTTCTCCCCGACGATCGCGTGCACCTCGCCGCGGCGCAGATGGAAGTCCACGCCGTGGAGCACCTCGTTTCCGGAGAACGATTTTCGGATGTTTCGAAGCTCGACGACGTTTTCCATGGCCTCTCATCTCCTTTAAACCGTGCCGAGGCGAAGGCCCCGGCACGGAATTCGGATGGTCGATCAGTACGCGAAGATGTCCACGCCGCCGACTTCCTTCAGGTAGGCGGTGGTGTCGCCGGTGAATTTCTCCATGGCTTCCGCACTGACCTGCAGCACGGGCAGCTTGATGATCTGCTCGGTCGGCTCGCCCTTGATCGCCTTGTAGCACTGGACGATCGAGAGGTAACCCATCTCGTAGGGGAACTGGGCGACGCCGCCGACGATGGCGGTTCCGCCCTTGATGGCCGCGGCGACCTCGCCCTCGATATCGTAAGCGAGTATCTTGACCTGCTCCTCGAGGCCGGCGGTCGTGACGGCGGTCAGCACGCCGATGGCGGGATCGCCCTGGCAGCAGAAGATGCCGTCGATGTCGGGGTACTGCGTGAGCATCGGGGCAACCTTGACGACGGCGTCGTCGCGGGAGCCGTCGGTGGCGACGCGGTCGACGATCGTGATGTTCGAGCCCGCGAGCTCGGCCTCAAAGCCCTGGTAGCGCTCGTCGGTCGCGATGGAGGAGTGCGCAAACGTCACCATGATGACGTCGCCGCCGTCCGGTAGCAGCTGCTTCATGAGCTTGCCGGCCTGCACGCCGCCCTCGTAGTTGTCCGAGGTCACGGTGCTGTTCATCAGGTCCAGCCGCTCAGGGACGGTGTCGACGGCGACGAACTTCAGTCCCGCCTCGGCGGCCTTGACCGCGCAGCCGGTGATCGCGGCGCTGTCCACGGTCTCGAGCACGATGCCGTCATAGCCCTGCGCGATGAAGTATTCCGTCAGCCGGAGCTCCTCCTCCACCGAGCGCCCGGTGAACTGGATGTCCACGGTGATGCCGAGGTCCTCGCCCGCCTTGGCCATGCCGGCCGCCAGCCTCTGGAAGAACTCGATGTTGTCGTCCGCGGGAATGCCGCCAATGCGGATCGTCTCCTCCGCAAAGGCCGTCAGGCTCGCCAGGAGTGCCAGCGCCAGGATGATGCCAACGATCTTCTTCATGGTTTTCCCTCCCTATTCTATTTTCAGGCGTATTGCCCGGAAACCTAAAATTGCGCTTCGGCTTCTGAAAGACACCGGTCGAGCACGTCGACGACCGTGTCGATGTCGGCCTTTTGGATCGTGTACGGCGGCATGAACGTCATGCGGTTCCCATAATAGCTCGAGAGGTTGATCAATACGCCGTACTCGAGCGCGCGGCGCACGACGAACTTCGTCTCGGTATCGGCCGGCTCCTTCGTCTCCCGGTCGCGCACGAGCTCGATGCCGAGCCCGAGGCCGATCCCCTCGACGAGCCCGAGCAGCCGGTGCTTTTCCTGAAGCGCCTTGAGCCGGGCCTTGAAGTAGTCGCCCATCTGCGTGCAGGCGTCGAGCAGATTCAGCCGCTGAATCTCCGAAATCGTCGCCACGGCCGCCTTGCAGCCGAGAGCGCTGCCGTGCCAGGTACCCATGTGCTTGTCGGGCTTGTCGCTCCAGACGTCCATGACCTCTTTTTTGCCGAGCACGGCGCTCAGCGGCCAAACGCCGCCGGACAGCGCCTTCGACGTGACAATCAGGTCGGGCGTCACGCCGTAGTGCTCGATGCACCACCACTTGCCGGTGCGTCCCATGCCGATCGCGATCTCGTCGGCGATGAAGGCGATGCCGTACTCGTCGCATATCTCGCGCACGCCCTTGAAATACGCCTCCGGCGGGAATACGCCGCCACCGTGGAACTGCGCGGGCTCGACGATCAGCGTGGATACGAGGCTGGTCTTTGTCGCGGGGTCGTAGAGGCCGCACTCCGGCGTCTCAAACATTTGCTTAAGCGCCTTCAGGCAGAACATATTGCAGCTCTCGGGCTTATGCCCGTAGAAGCAGCGATAGCAATAGGGGAACGGGACGCGCGTGATCGGATTGGTGATCTGCGGGATACCCTCGCGGTGATAGGCGTTGGGCGCGCAGGTGACGCCCGCGGACATCCTGCCGTGATACGCGCCGTAATAGGAGATGATGCCGCGCTTCGACCTCTGCTCCGGATATTTCGTCGCCGCGTAGTATTCGGCGAGCTGCAGCGCGAGCTCGACCGCCGGGCCGCCGCCGATCTCGGTGTGCACGCGGCAGTTTCCGCGCATATCGCCCGGCGCGATTGCGGCCAGCGCCTTCACGAGCTCGGCGCGCGGCAGGTTCGGCATGTCGGCCACGTGCATCAGCGTCTTGGCCTGCTTGTACACCGCGTCGATGACGACGTCCGGCGTGTGGCCGAGGCACGAGGCCGCGAACGGGCCGTATGTATCGATGTACTCGTTGCCGTCCGCGTCCCACTGGCGCACGTCGCTCTGCCGCACAAACACCGGAATTTGCTCGGCGCTGTCGAATGTGACGCGCCAGTACGTCCCTCCGGACTCATAGTCAAACAGGTCCCGCTTAATTTCCTGGGATTTTGGGCCGGGAATGGCCCGCAGCTCTCCTGCCCTGCTCATCCTCAATCCTCCTCGATATCATTTCTGCACCAGCGCAGCATCAGGAGCAT
>JAAYZL010000018.1 GCA_012514855.1 Clostridiales bacterium | reverse complement strand
TCTGCTGGCGGTCGCGCGCGTCGGCGTCCTTGCGCATCTTCGCGAGCTCCTGCTCGTAGTGCGCGAGCGTGTCCGCGAGCCGCATCGCGGCGTCGGCGCGGCGGGCGCTCTCCTCGAGGGCCTCCGGCGGGCTCTTTTCGAGCTCCTCGATCATCAGAGACAGCACGCTTTCGAGCCTGCGCGCCTCGTCGCCGATCGCCTCGAGCCGATCCTGCATCGCGGCGACGTCCGCCTCGAGCTTTTTCATGCTGGTCTGCTGATCCATGATGAAGTTGCGCTGCTTGATCAGCTTCTGGCGGTTCGGAGACTGGCGCATCTGCACCTCGAACTTGTCCGTCTCCATGTCCACCTGCATGAATTCCCACAACCTGTCCAACTGCACGGGCACTCCTCCATATCACAAGAACGGCAAAACCGCGCTCTCAATCGTTCGCACGTTGTATTGTACCACATTTATCGCGCTTTGTAAACCTCGATCGAGAAGTTGCATCGCCGGGCGCTCGGTCGCGGCGTGCCCCGCCTCGAGCGCGCACATGCCGTTTGCGACGCAGTCGAGCGCCGCGTGGTAGGAAATCTCGCCGGTCACAAACGCGTCCGCGCCGGATTCGAGCGCGGTTGAGGCATGCGATCCGCCCGCGCCGCCCAGGACCGCGACGCGCCGGATCGGGCGATCCGGGTCGCCGTACATGCGCACCGGGCCGCCGAGCGCGGTTTCGACCTGAACCCGGAACGCGGACAGCGGCAGGGGCTCGACCTCCCCGACGCGCATGCCGCCCTCGAGCGGTTCGATGTTCCGGACCGCGAGCATCTCGCACAGCGCGTCGTTGACGCCGTTTTCGGCGTTGTCGAAGTTCGTGTGCATCGCGATCAGCGCAATCCGCGCGCGCACGAGGTCGGCCAGGAGCCTCCCCTCCGGGTCGTCCTCGCGGAGGTTCCGCCGCGCGTGGAACAGTATCGGGTGGTGCGTGACGATCAGCTCGGCCCCCTCGCGGACCGCCTCGCCGAGCACCGCGCGCGTGAGGTCGAGCGCGAGCAGCACCGTTTTGACCTCCGCGTCCGGGTCGCCCGCGAGCAGCCCGGAGTTGTCCCACTCCTCCTGCCTGTCGAGCGGCGCGATGCCCTCGAGCACCTTCAATATCTCCCTAACGGTGGCCACCGCAGACCGCCTCCCATATCCCCATTTTGCGCCGGAGCTCCGCGTCCTCGACGCCCGAAAGCGCCTTTTTGAGCACCCGGATTCGGAACGCCGCGTAGTCCGCGAGCGCGCCGGGCCGCCTTTGCAACAAAACCGGGCCGACCTCGATTTCCGCGGGCGCGAGCTCCATGCGCCCGGCAACGGCCGCGATAACGACGTACAGCCGCCTTCCGTCCCTCGCGATCATTTCGTCGACGATCTTAAACCCCGCGCGCTGGAGCCGCATGCGCAGTTCCGGCGCGGCGACGTTCGGCTGCATCACGAGGCGCGCGCGCGCAAGGGTTTCCCGCCCGCGCTCGACGATGCCCGCGATCGTCCGCCCGCCCATGCCCGCGATCACGGCGACGTCCGGGGGCTCTTCGAGCGCGCCCGCGCCGTCGCCGACGAGAAACCGCGCGCGGCCCTCGAGCCCCAGCGCCCCGAAAAGCTCCCGCGCCTTCCCGAGCGACAGGTCGGAGACCTCCGTCAACTGCGCGCGCCGGCAGAGCCCCGCGAGCAGCATGTGCGCGCCGAGCCTGCCGTGGTCGCATCCGATGTCCGCAAAATTCCCGCAGCTTCCAGCCATGTCGCGTATGGCTGAAAGCCGCGGATCGAGCGATATTGCGTTTCGGGGGGACATCAGTCGATCGAGTCCTTGAGCTTGCGCGAGCGGCTCGGGTGGCGGAGCTTCCTGAGCGCCTTCGCCTCGATCTGGCGGATGCGCTCGCGCGTGACGTTAAATTCGCGCCCGACTTCCTCAAGCGTGCGCGCGCGGCCGTCGTCGAGCCCGAAGCGGAGCCGTAAAACCTTTTCCTCGCGCGGGGTGAGCGTGTCGAGCACGCCGATGAGCTGCTCCTTGAGCAACATAAACGCGGCGGCTTCGGCGGGCGCGGGCGCGTCGTCGTCGGGTATGAAGTCGCCTAAATGGCTGTCCTCCTCCTCGCCGATAGGCGTTTCGAGCGACACCGGTTCCTGCGCTATTTTAAGTATCTCGCGCACCTTTTCCACGGGGATTTCCATCTCCTTGGCGAGCTCCTCGGGCAGAGGATCGCGCCCG
>JAAYZL010000114.1 GCA_012514855.1 Clostridiales bacterium | reverse complement strand
GCGACCGGCGCGACCGGCGCGAACTGCGCGACCGGAGACCGCGCCCGGGGCGGCGGAGATTTGGGCGGCAAAAGCCACGCAGGCAGGCCGACGCTCCCCGCCCGGGCGACGTCCGGGGCGTTCGCAGGATTTTTTCAGCACAGTCAGGAGGGATTCCGATGCCCCGCATCGCGCGGCGGAGCGAGCAAAAGGCCCGGAGGCGGAAACTGCCGTCCGGGCCGGGGAGTCCATAGCCGGGGATTAGTTAGGGAATCGCTGATTTATTCGGCGGCAGGATCGCCGGCCGCTTTTCCGCCCCCACTTTGTCGCTCATCCGGTCGCCGTAGCGCTGCTACGGCTCCCTGCTGGTTCCGTGTGGGGACGAAAAATCGTCTCGGCGCTCCACCACCTCATCAAATCATCGCTTCCCAGCGATCAACAGGGGAAGCAGCGGCTCGAGGTCGACGCCGTATTGGACGGGGACGCCCGTTTCCATCGAGCGCGCGACCGCGCGGCTTGAGAAGTCCGTCGCGCGCGCGACCGCCCTTTCAAGCGTTTCGCCCGCGACGAGCGCGCCGGTCAGCACGCTCGCGAACAGATCGCCGGTGCCGGGGTAGTGCGCGGGAAGCCTTTCGTAGGGGCAGAGGCCGAGCGCCCGGTCCGCGCGCATGTAGGCGTTCGCGGGGCCGCCGGGCATCGGGAGGCTCGTGATGACCGCGCTCCCCGCGCCCATGTCGAGGAGATTTCGAAGCATCCGTTTGGCCTCGCGCTCGGTGCGCGGGCGGAGCGAAAACTCCTCCTTGGCGAGCAGCGCGTACTCGGTCAGATTGGGGGTGATCACGTCCGACCTTGACACCAGATTGCGCCAGGTTTCGGGCATCGAGGCGGCCATGCCGGTGTAGAGCTGACCATCGTCTCCCATGACGGGGTCGAGCACCCGCATGGCCGCTTGCTGTCCGTCGAGGAAATCCGCGACGATCCCGACCTGTCCGGGGCTCGCGAGGTAGCCCGCGTACACGCAGTCGAACCGGAGGCCGAGCCTGTTCCAGTGGTCGAGAAAGCGGGGCAGGAAGTCCGTCAGGTCGAGCGCGGCGATGCCGTCGAACGCCGTGTGCGCCGAGAGGATGGCCGTGGGCACCGGGCACGCCTGCGCGCCCATCGCCGAGAGCACCGGCAGCACGACCGTCAGCGCGCAGCGCCCGACGCCGCTCAGATCGTGGATCGCGGCGACCGTCTTCGCGGGCGAAATCATCGAATTTCCATCTCCAGTCGGCTGAGCCGGAAGTTGCCCCAGGAGGGCTCCTGCCACAGAAAGCCCTCGGTGCGCGACGGGTCGTCGGTGATGATGAAGTGGCCGACGTCCTCGATGAGGTCGTAGTGCATGCTCCGGCCGCGCGGGTCGCCGCCGATGAGCGCGAGCTTGATGCCGTACTCGCCCGGCGCGATCGACGTGAGCGGGAAGCGGACCCGGAGCGTCGGCGTGTCGCCGGGCTTCACCTCGAACGTATCCGTCTGCGTCATCGCGACCGGCGAGGACGAGTTGTTTCGAAGCATCAGCCGGAGCCTGAGCCGGCTCTCCTGCGCGTCCGAGCGGAACTTGACCTCGAACTCCATCGTGTCGTCCATCTGGTACTCCATCGTCTCGGAGCCGAGGATGCGCATCGCGAGCATCCGGATGAGCAGCCCCTGCAGCTTCGCGCGCTTCATGCGGTCGAGGTTGCGGTCGACGGTGCGCACCCCGCTTCCGGCGTAGAGGTCGATCGCGCGCGAGACGGTGCCGTCGTAGAGCAGCTTTCCGTGCTCGAGGTAGGCCGCGCGCGTGCAGAGCTGGTTCACGGTTCGCATGTTGTGGCTGACGTAGAGCACCGTCCGCCCGCCGCGCGCGACGTCGCTCATCTTGCCGAGGCACTTCTGCTGGAAGGTCAGGTCGCCGACGGCGAGCACCTCGTCGCAGATCAGCACGTCCGGGTCGAGGTGCGCGGCGACCGCGAACGCGAGCTTCACGTACATGCCGGAGCTGTAGCGCTTGACCGGCGTGTCTATAAACTGCTCAATTTCGGAGAATTCGATGATCTCGCCGATCTTCGAGGTGATCTCCGCGCGGCTCATGCCGAGGATCGCGCCGTTCAGGTAGATGTTTTCGCGCCCGGACAGCTCCTGGTGGAAGCCGGTTCCGATCTCGAGCAGGCTCGCGACGCGGCCGCGGATGCGGATTTCGCCCGCGGTCGGCGCGGTGATGCGCGAGATCAGCTTCAAAAGCGTCGACTTGCCCGCGCCGTTCCTTCCGAGGATCGCGAGCGCGTCGCCGCGGTCGGCCGCGAGGCTCACGTCGTCGAGCGCCATGAACGTCGCGTTCGGGCCGGGGCGCGGCGACGCGCCGATCTTGCGATTTGGGTCCTCCTTGCCGCGCACGCGGGCAAACCAGCTCGTCAGGTCGCCGTGCAGCGTGCCGCCGCCGATCGAGCCGAGCCTGTAGCGCTTCGAGACGCCGTCAATTTCGAGTATGCGATCGCTCATATCCGTAAATTCCTTTCCGTCACACCGTGTCCATGAACGTCTTTTCGACGCGGGAGAAGAGCAAAAGCCCCAGAACCATCACCACGAGCGTCACTGCGACGGACAGCGGCATGTAATGGAGGCTTATGTTCTCCACGCCCAGGTAGGCGCTTCGGAAATACTCGATGACCGGCGTCATGGGGTTTATCATGTACAGCCCGATCAGCTCCGGGTGCTTGTCCACGAGCAGCGACGAGGAGTACGCGACCGGCGTCGCATACATCCACAGGTGCACGCCGAAGCCGACCAGCATGTTCAGGTCGCGGTACTTCGTCGTCAGCGACGAGATGATGATGCCGAACCCCATGCCCAGGACCGCGGTCTGAATGAGCAACAGCGGCGTGAACGCGATCATCGCGAAGTTCGGGTGCACGGGAGAGCCCGGCTTCAGCGCGAAGTAGACGAGGAACAGCGAGAAGATCACGAACTGCACGAGGAAGTTGATGAGCTTTGACAGCGACACCGAGATCGGCATCACGAGCCGCGGGAAGTAGACCTTCCCGAACAGCCCGCGGTTGCTGATGAAGGTTCTCGACGTCTCCGACAGGCACGACGAGAAATAGCCCCAGAGGATGTTGCCGCCCATGTAGAACAGGAACGAGGGCATGCCGTCGGTCGGCAGCCCCGCGATGCCCCCGAACACGACCGTGAACACGAGCGTCGTCATCAGCGGCTGGATCACGACCCACGCCGGGCCCAGAATCGTCTGCTTGTAGAGCACGGTGAAGTTGCGCTTGACGAGCAGCACCGCCAGATCCCAGTAGCGAATCAGTTCCTTGAAGTCGATGTCAAACCAGCCCCTCTTGGGCCGGATGATCGTATCCCACGGTTCCTGTTGGCCTTGCATGAAATTCCTCCGTCGCGTCTTTGATGTGGGGCCGCGCGCCGACAAACCCCCAGTATTCAATGATTATACCATGCGTATGTAAAGAGCGCAACATGCCGGGCAACCGCTTGCGACTTCGCTGCAAGCGATTGCGAAGGGACGAGGCCCCGGATTTCTGAATTTTCTCACGAAAATTCCGGGCGAAATCCGGCTGCATGAACCGATTCGTCGTCGGGCGGGCAAGCGCGCCCTTTGGACGAATCCATTTGCACCGGCAGAGCCGGCACAAATGATTGAACATGGAGGGCCGCGGCCCTCCAAACCTCCCGGAGCGATCGCAAGCGGCTCCGCCGCGGGTTGCGGTCCCTGCCGTTTTGTGCTATAATCTATGACCGTAGGCACAATCGTGGCATAAGGGGGCATGCCGATGAACACCCGGGCGCTGCGCAGGAGGTTTTCGCGCATGGGCGGGGCCGTCTATGTCGTCGCGCGCGCGGTCGCGCACCTGTACCGCAGGACGGTCATGGGGATCGCGCGGCTCGGCGGATTCAAGAAAAACCGCGCCGTGTTTCTCGCGTTCGACGCGCGCTCGTACTCCGACAACCCGCGCTGCATATCGGAAAAGCTGCACGAGATGCGCCCGGAGACCGAGATCGTGTGGATGTTCCGGGAGTTCGACGAAAAGAGGAAGCTGCTCCCCGGCTACGCGAAGGCCGAACGGTGGATGAGCATCCGGTCGCTCGCGGCGCTCGCGACCGCGCGCGTGACGGTCGCGAACTTCAGCTTCCGCCCGTTCTTCCGCTTCCGGAAGCCCGAGCAGGTCTACGTGCAGACGTGGCACGGCGACCGGGCGTTCAAGAAGGTCGGCTTCGACATGCACCCGGAGAAGGATTTCCTGCTCGAGATGGAGTGCGACCTGGGGCTGATCGGCTCGGACTACGGCGAAAAGCAGTTCCGCTCGGCGTTCCGCTACGGGGGCGAGCTTCTGCGCGCCGGGTATCCCCGAAACGACATACTCGTGCGCAACGATCCCGCGGAGGCGGCGGAAATCCGGCGGGCGCTCGGAATCCCCGAGGGCGTGAAGCTCATGCTGTACGCGCCGACGTTCCGCGACGAGTTGCTCATGAAGGGGCAGCGCCACCGCGCGGAGATCGACCTGAACCGCGCGCTCGAGGCGCTGGAGAGGCGCACGGGCGACCGGTGGATGTGCCTGTTCCGCGCGCACTATCTGAGCGCCGGGCTCGCCGTCGACGCGCGCGAGGGCCGGATCGTCAACGCCGCCAGGCACGAGGAGATGGCGGAGCTTCTCTTGATCGCGGACGCGCTTGTGACCGACTACTCGTCCTGCGCGGGCGATTTCGCGCTGACCGGGCGGCCGATCTTCCTGTTCCAGGACGACCTCGAGGACTATAGGACGAAGAGCCGCGAGCTGTACTTCGACATCGGGGATTCGCCGTACCTCGTCGCGCGCACGCAGGCCGAGCTCGAAAAGTTGATCGAAAACATGACGGACGAGCTCGCCGCGGAGAACGACCGGGCGATCCTCGACTTCTACGGAACGACCGAGACCGGCCGCGCCGCCGAGGCCGCCTGCGAATACATCATCAAGAAACTCGACGGAAATTGACCCAGGGGCCGGGATTTGGTATACTGTACCGGCAGAATATACACGGGAGGCGGCCGATGGGCGTCAGGCGGTGGGCAAAGCGGAACCCCGCGATTCGCGGCGTCGCGCTCCGGGTGCGGCACGTGCTCGGGCGGGCGTTCATGCGCCTTTCGCACATGACCGGCGTCCGCAGAAACCGCGTGCTGTTCTCGAGCTTCAAGGGCAAGGGCTATTCCGACAGCCCGCGCGCGATTTCGGAAAAGCTGCACGAAATCCGCCCGGACGCGGAGATCACCTGGCAGTTCCGCGAGGGCTGCGGAAAGAACGCGCCGCCGTACATAAAGGCCGTGCGCGCGCACACGCTCCGGGCGCTCTACGCGGTTTCGACCGCGCGCGTGCTCGTCGACAACTTCAACCGCGCGCACTACATGCTGAAGTTTTCCGATCAGGCGTACGTGCAGACCTGGCACGGCGACCGCGCGTTCAAGAAGGTGCTCCTCGACGCATACCCGGACGAGCCGTTCCCGGACGGGAAGCAGATCGACCTCGCGGTCGCGGGCTCGGACTACGGCGAGAGGCAGTACCGCTCGGCGTTTCGGTACGCGGGGCCGGTTCTGAAGGTCGGGCTTCCCAGGAACGACCTCCTCGTCAATCCGCCGGAGGGCCGAAGGGACGAGATCCGGCGCGCGCTCGGGGCCGGCGGGGACGACCGGCTGCTCCTGTACGCGCCGACGTTCCGCGACGCGACGCGCGGAGGCAAGCAGCCCTGCCCGTTTTCGACGGAGGCGGCGCTTCGCAGGCTCTCCGAGATCACCGGCAAGCGCTGGATCTGCCTCGCGCGCGGCCACGACATGAACAGCGGGGTCGACTGCCCCGGCGCGGTGGATGTGACCGGCTACCCGGAGATGGCGGAGCTGCTGCTGGCCGCGGACATGCTGATCACCGACTACTCGTCCTCCGCGGGCGACTTCGCGCTGACCGGCAGGCCCGTGATCCTCTACCAGGCCGACCGCGAGGCGTATGTCTCCCGCGACCGGAAGCTCTACTTCGACGTCGACGACTCGCCCTATTGGGTCGCGCGGACGGAGGCCGAGCTGCACGCGCTGTTCGAGCACCTCGACCGGGCGGGCGAAAACTGCGCGGAAATTCTGGAATTTTACGGCGCCTCGGAGACGGGGCGCGCGGCCGGGGCAGTCGCCGAATACGTCGCTGCCCGGCTCTCGGAGGGCACATGAGAAGGATTGTCATATTGGGCGGAACCGGCGGGCTCGGGCGGGCGATGGCGGACGCGCTGCTTTTGCGGGGCGACCGCGTGGTGGCGCTCGGGCGGGAGGAGCCGGAGGGCCTCGAGTTTACGCGATTCAACATGCTCTCGGACGACTGGTCCGTCCTTGAGGAGGCGCTGACGGACGCGGACGCGCTGATCGTGACCGCGGGCGCCGGCCGCGTCGCGCCGTTTGATGCGCTCACGGACGCGGAGGTTTCCCGCGCGTTCCGGCTGAATGCGGAGGGCGTCGCGCTCGCGCTGCACAGGGCGTTCCCGAGCCTCAAGGAGAAGAAGGACTTCTACTGCGCGGTGCTCGGCTCGATCGCGGGGCTGCTGCCGTCGCCCTTGATGGCCGCCTACGCGGCCGCGAAGGCCGCGGTCGAAAAGCTCGTCGATTCGCTGAACGCGGAGCTCGAGGACGCCGGGAGCCCGAACCGCATACTCGGCGTGTACCCCGGCTACTTCGGCGGCACGGGCTTCGATGGCAAGAAAGAAAACCGCGAGCCGGTGCGCCCGCTCGCGGAGGAAATTTTGAAAAAGATGTGGGCGCGCGAGACGCGCTTCATCCCGCTCTACGACGAGGTCTATAGGGACGTTCTCGAGCGCTGTCAAAGGGACCCGCGCGCGTTCGCGCTGCAGAGCATCGAATACAAGCGCGCGTCCGGCAGGGTCGGCGGCGGCAACCTTGGCAGGATCGGCTTTCTGAGCGGCACGTTCGACCTGTTCCACATCGGCCACCTGAACCTGCTCAGGCGGGCGAAGCAGCGCTGCGACCACCTCGTCGTCGGCGTGCACCCGGCGACCTCGCGGCACAAGGACAAGCCGGTGTACATACCGCTCGAGGAGCGCATGGAGATCGTCGCCGCGTGCAAATACGTCGACGAGGTCGTCGTGACGCTCGACGAGGACGACCAGATGCACGAGCTGATTCACTACGACCTGCTGTTTGTCGGCAGCGACTACAAGGGCACCGAGCGCTTCAACCGCTACGAGCGGGAACTCACGCCGCTCGGCGTAAAGATCATCTATTTTTCGTATACGGAGGGAACGAGCTCGACGCAGCTGCGCCGGGCGATCGACGGGGGAGGCCGGAAATGAGGCACGCGTCCTTTCAGGGGAAGATCAACCGGATACTGGCGGTGGTGTTCGTCGCGTTGATCGCGCTGATGAGCGTGATGACGCTTCTGACGAAGTGGGACGACATCTTCGACGCCGTTCGTCGCATGGACTATTTGAGGGCCTACCTTCCCAAGCACTGGAACGGCATGGACCTGTTCAACGCGCGGCTGCGCTCCCTGGAGAGCAAGCTCGGCGCGGCGCTGTGGAAGTCGGAGGAACTGGGCTACGTCAACTCCGCGTTCCAGTACGCGCTCGGGAAACAGATGATCACCACCGGCGGCTCGCAGATGATAAGGCTCAACACCGGCCACCTGTACGACCTGCAGGGCAACGTCTCCGCGGCCGCGAAGGTCGACGAAATCGCCGATCTCAAGGACCTGCTCGACCCCGATCTGCCGTTTCTGTTCGTCTACGAGCACCCGGTCGTCTACGACGACGGCATGTTCCCCGAGGGCTACGAAAAGCTCGACTACGGCACGGAGTTCGCGGACGAAGCCGTGCGGCTGATGCGCGAGCGCGGCATCTTGACGATCGACAGCCGCGAGGTGCTCAACGCGTCCGGCTATTCCTACGACGAGCTGCTGCTCAAGACCGACCAGCACTGGACGACGCTCGCGGCGATCGTCATGGCGCGGGAGATCGCGCGCACCGCCGCCGAAAAGACCGGGCTCCCGATCGATCCGGAGCGGATCGACCCCGAGCGCTTCGCGACCCAGACCTATGAAAAGCTGTTCCTGGGCAAGTACGGCCAGCGCGTCGGAACCCGCCTCGCCGAGCCCGACGACATCATCGTCTACTGGCCGACCTACGAAACCGACATCCGCCGCGAGACGTTCTACCTCGGAAAGACGCTGAACGGCGAGGGCTCGTTCAAGGAGGCCGTCGTCCGCTGGGACAAGCTCGAGCGCGGGGACGGCGGCTACAACATCAGCGCCTACATGGACTACGGCCTGACCGAAAACTACGAGCACATCGAAAACCGCACCGCCCCCCGCGTGCGCATATTGCTGTTGAAGGACTCGTACAGCGCCCCGATCGGCGCGTTCCTGTCCCTCGTCGCGAGCGATGTCTTCGCGGTCGACATGCGCCGCTCGAACAGGACGTTCCCCGAGCTCGTCGAGGAGTTCCGGCCGGATATCGTCATCGTCGCGTACAGCCAGCAGATGCTGCGGGATGAGAATTATCAATTCGTCGGATAGACGCGAAAAGGCCGGGCGCGCGGCGCCCGGCCTTTTCACACCCCAAACAGCGCCCTTCTGACGGCCGCGACGAACCACGGGTATTCCGGCCTGAGCGGGGATATGTCCAGCAGCCGCGCCTCGCACTCGGGACAAAGCGCCAGAAACCTCGGGAGCACCCCCTCCAGCTCCGCGTTGCAGAAACAGCAGTACACGCCCATCACCCCCGTCGCGATTCTTGACGGCCTCAGCAACCTCTGATTCATTCGGCGGATGGCCTGCCGGTCGCTTTTCCGCCCCCACAAGGTTGGTTTCCCTTTGGGAAACCACGCCGCTGTCGCTCATCCGGTCGCCGTAGCGCTGCTACGGCTCCCTTCTGGCTCCGCGTGGGGACGAAAAATCGCCTCGGAAATCCACCACCTCATTAAATCATCGGTTACTCTAAGGCTATCTATTCCAAAGCGCGCGAAAAAGTGCAAGTACGGGGGCAGGCCCCGCGCGAATTTGGCGCGTCCACCCCGCGAAGGGCGACAAAACGGCGCGCCCATTCGAACGCGCCGCCCCGTTTATGTCCTGAAGGGGAAATCCCCCGCAAAACCGCTGTCAGTTGACCTTGATGCCCTCGACGAACCAGCTGATCCCGAGGATCTCGCCGTCGGTCAGCGCCTGTCCCTCGGCGACGACGACGTTGCCCGCGTTGTCCTTGATCTCGCCGGAGAAGATCCGGAGGCTGCCGGAGACGATGCCCTCGCGCGCGGCCTGAACGGCCCCGGCGGTGCCCTCCGCGCAGTTCGCGGTCAGGGGCGCGATGTCGACCCAGTCCTCGGCCATGCCGCCCAGGGAGTTGACGGGCTCCCAGGTGCCGTCGATGACCTTCTGAACCTGCTCGGTCACGTAGTGGCCCCAATGCCAGATGGGGGCGGTCAGGTGGGCGTTCGGGCCCTCCTCGGCCATGTCGACGTTGTAGCCGCACGCCCACACGCCGGCTTCCTCGGCGGCGGCGACGGGCATCGTCGTGTCCTGATGCTGCGCGATCACGTCGCAGCCCATGTCGATCAGCGCCTTCGCGGCCTGGCTCTCGACGGTCGGGTCATACCAGGTGTTGGTGAACAGCACGTCCATCGTGACGTCCGGGTTCACGCTCTTGGCGCCCAGGAAATAGGCGTCCATCGAGTAGATGCACTCCGGAATCTGCATGGCGGCGACGTAGCCCAGGTGGTTGTTCCCGGTGCGCAGCCCCGCGGCGATGCCGGCCAGGTAGCGCGCTTCCCAGATCTTGCCGAAGTAGTTGGCGAAGTTCACGTCGTTGCTGAGGGCGCCCGAGCAGTGCAGGAACACGACCTCCGGGTACTCCTCGGCGATCTCGGCCATGTAGGTTCCGAATCCGAAGCTGTTGCCGAAGATCACGCTGCAGCCCTGGTTGATCAGCTCGAGAATCGCGTCCTCGCAGGCGCTGTCCTCGGAGACGAAGGTCTTGATCAGAAGCTGGTCGTCGCGCAGGCCGAGCGCTTCCTGCATGGCCAGCGTGCCCTGGTGGTGCGCGAGCGTGTATCCCTTGTCGCTGGGATCGCCGATGTAAACGAAACCGACCTTGATCTCGTCGGCCGGGATCGCCTCGCGGGCAAACGCGCTGCCGGCGAAGGAGCAGAGAAGCGCCAGGGTCAGAGCCAGGATAAACAACTTCTTCATCGGGTTCTTCCCTCCATGTCCGTTGTGATGGGAAAGGCGAACATTACCGCCGAATACGGGTTTATTGTATACTTTTCATCGGCGCGCGTCAACAGAAATCCGGGAATCTGCCGGTAAAGTTCTGGATAAGACGGACGGGGACGTGCCGTCACGCGGAAATGTTCGGACTTTCGATGCGGCGCAACCGGCCGTCGCAGAGCGCGAAGCCGCCCCGGCTCCGGCGCTTGGCCTCGTAGAGCGCGCTGTCGGCTCTTTTGTAGAGCGCCTCGAAGCTGTCCCCGGCGGACGGATAGAGCGCCGCGCCGACGGTCGCGGTCAGCGGTCGGCGGACGCCGGGCACGCAGAGCCCCTCGAGGGCCTCGCGCAGCCGAGCGAGCGCCTGCTCGAGCTTTTCCAGGCTGTCGACGCCGTCGATCAGCGCCATGAACTCGTCGCCGCCGAACCTTCCGACAAAGTCGGTCTCGCGGAAGTGCGCGCGCAGCAGATCCGACAGCGCGCGAAGCGCCCGGTCGCCGGCGTCGTGGCCGTAAAAGTCGTTGACCCTCTTGAAGTCGTCGACGTCGAGTATCGCGATCGCGCAGGGCCTGCGCCGCCGGTCGGCGAGCCGCCTGCGTATGTTTTCCTCGAGCCCGGCGCGGTTCAAAAGGCCGGTCAGCTGGTCGGTGCGCGCCTTGCGCTCGAGCCGCTCGCAGTTGAGCCGCTCCTGCGAGATGTCGGCGAGCTTGCCGATGACCGTCCGCCTCCGGCCGCGGCCGTCCTCGAGCGCGCGCAGGCGAATCCTGCACCACGTGCAGCGCGTCGGATCGCCCGCGCCGCCCAGAAGCCGTATGTCCGCGACCATGTGCGCGCCCTCCGCGCCCGACGCAATCGCGCGCCACACGGGTTCGTACCGCTCGCGGTCCTCCGGGTGGAGCGCCTCGAGGAACTCGGCAAACGAGCGGGCGGGCGGCCGTCCGAAGACCCGCGCGAAGTTGTGGCTGACCAGAAGCGACCCGTCGCGCAGGTTGAGCTCGAAGAACACCTCGTCGGACGCCTCCGCGAGCATGCGGTAGCGCTCCTCGCTCCACGCGAGCCCCTGCGCGTTTTCCCGGAGCGAGCGGAGCTTTATCCGGCCGACGCATATCGTGAGCGCGAGCGCGGCCGCGACCGCCGCGGCGGCGCGGAACCCCTCCGCGTATCCGGCCGCGGAATGGGCGACAAGGGCGAGCGCCGCCAGCAAAATGAGAGCCACCGGAACAAGCCGGAGCCACATCCGCCGCCGCTCAACCATCGCAAACGCCCCCGTCCGCACGTCTTCCATGTATAACCATTATAGTCGCAATTTTGTCAAAAAAGAAGTCGACGGCGGCCCCGAAGCGCGCGCATGAGGCCGGAAATGTCGAAAGATACGGTTAAGTTTCCGCAAGATTACAGGATAATTACATGAAGACAGCCAAGGGGGTTCGCCGGGCGCTTCGCCGGCGGGATCGGGATCGCGATCGCCGCGGGCCGCGGGCCGTTCCGGAGCATTCCGCGGATTGTTGGCCGGGGCAACGTCGCACTCGACCCAGTCAATATCGCGCTTGACAAATGCGGCCAAACTCCGTATAATAACGGTTGCTCGCCATGTGCGGCGATGGCGCGGCGGGATGGGGCGATCGCCTCCCCCCGAACTTCATACGTCCCCGTAGCTCAGCAGGATAGAGCGT
>JAAYZL010000113.1 GCA_012514855.1 Clostridiales bacterium | reverse complement strand
GAAGTCGATGCGCCTGCTCGCCGACGGGTCCGACATCCCCGTCCGCGTCTGGAAGGGCACGGCGCAATATGGGGATTTCCTCTACGTCAATTTCGGCGAGCGCGCCACCGCTACCTACCCGCTGCCTGACGATCGGGATACGGTCGTCGAAATCATTCTGAAGGACAGTCTGACCGGTTGACGCCGGTGCCGGCCCTCGGGACCGCGCTTGCGAATGGCTGCTTTGGAAGGCAACGGCGAGGCTTCCGGTCCGTCTGGCCAGAACCCGCCCGCCCGGCGGATGTCGTCCGCCGGGTACCGCCACCGCCGGCAGAAGACGGTTCAACCGGAAAAACGCCGTTATTGATGATGATACATCATCGAGCGTAAGCAAACGCATTACAGCGTGAAACCCACGGCGGCCGAAAAACCGGCCATGTCCGATGGGCGCCGTCCTGATTTATAAACTTACTGCGCAGAGTATGTTCTGATAAAAGGCTCCGGACAGACGGATGGCAACTCCGACGCCGGCGCTTATGATCCTTTTCAGCCTATCCCTAATCCGCTTGCACCGGAGACATAACCTGTGATATACTCGCAGGGTAAGAATGTGAAGGGGTGAAGCCGAAATGAACGGCGACGCGCTGTTTATTCGAATGCGGGATTGCCGGGACGCGCTTACGCCGGTCGAACGGCGAATCGCGGATTACATCCTCGAGCATCCATCAAAGGAAACGGTAGAGCTCTCCATCCGGAATCTTGCGCAGCGAACGGGCACCAGCGACGCGTCCGTCCTGCGCTTTTGTCGAACCATGGGCTTTCGCGGATACCGGGGCTTCATCATCAGCCTTTCATCGCAACTCGGCTCGCAGGAGGAGGGCGCGCAGAAGCCCTATACGGATATTCAACCGGGAGACTCCATTCTCTCCATCATCGGCAACGTCTCGATCAACAACAAGCGGTCGATCGAGGATACCGTCAACGTACTTTCCGTTGAGCAGGTCGAGCGTGCGGTCAACTCCCTGCGCTCGGCTAAACACATCGTATTCTTCGGCATGGCGGCCTCGGGACTGGTCTGCATGGACGCTGAGTTGAAGTTCATGCGCATAAACAAGCTCTGTCACGCGTATACCGACAGCCACGCCCAGCGGATTGCCGCTTCGCTGCTCGGGCGGGAGGACGCCGCGGTGTTTGTCTCCTATTCTGGGCAGACACGGGAAATTCTGGAGGCCGCGGACATCGCGCTGAAGACCGGAGCCTCAATTATCGCCATTACCAAGTCCGGCAAGAGCGATCTTGCAGAAAAGGCCGACATCGTTATAAACATCTCTTCGCCGGAAATCACCATTCGCAGCGGAGCTATGGGCTCTCGCATCGCGATGCTCAACGTAATCGATATACTGTTCACGGGTGTTGCCAGCGCGGAATACAACAGGGTTCGCCGCTATCTCACCCGCACGCTTCAGGTGGTTCGCGGACAAAACAGCGAACGTTTTTGAAATAAAAATACGAAATTTTACTCCGAATAGAAAATAATTTTCGAAAAGTATTTACGCGCGCAATCCTTTATGCTAGAATACAGGAGGAGATTGCGCGTGTTCGCGCGGTCAAAAGCATAATAAGGAGGGTCACAGGGAATGAAGAAGAGGCTGTTGACGACGCTACTAATTCTGACGCTCATGCTGACAAGCCTCGGCGGCGCTGCGCTCGCCGAGGACAAGGTGCTGATTGTCGGTCAGGCGGAGGACACCACGACGCTCGACCCGCAGATGCAGGGCGACATGCCCGCGATGAGTATCCTGATCAACATCTACGATACGCTGATTACTCGGGATGAGGGGGGAAACCTGATTCCCTGTCTTGCGACCGAGTGGGAGGCGCTCGACGAAACGACCTGGCAGTTCAAATTGCGCGAGGGGGTGACCTTCCACAACGGCGAACCCTTCAACGCGGAATCCGTCAAGGCGACGCTGGAACGACTGATCGATCCCGCGACCGGCTCGCCCATCGAGGAGCAGGAGAACCTGACGGGGATTGAGGTCGTGGACGAATACACGATCAACCTGACCTTCTCCGGTTCCGACCCGCTGGTGCCCGCGAAGCTCGTCATGTTCGGCGGCGTAATGCTGCCCGCCGAGTACACCAAGACCCATGACGCGGAGTATCTCGCGCAGAACCCGGTCGGCACCGGCCCGTACAAGTTCGTCTCCTGGACGAAGGACTACGAGGTTGTGCTGGAAAAGAACGAGGACTATTGGCTGGGCGCTCCGGCCTACGACAAACTGATCTTCCGCGCCATTCCCGACGAGGCCGCGATGCTCACCGCCATTCAGGTGGGCGAAGTGGATGTCGTCAGCAGCCTGACAAGCGACATGGTCGTGGGGCTGAGTGGCAACGAGGACGTCAAGGTCGTCAACTCGCCGTGGATTCGCACCTCCTACATAGCGCTTGACTGCACAGAAAGCCCACTGAACATCAAAGAGGTTCGCCAGGCGATGAACTGGGCGGTTGATAAGGAGACCATTATCGAAACCCTGTTTGGCGGCGCCGCTCATCAGGTCTCCACGATCATGCCGCATCAGAACTTTGGCTATGACGAGGAAGTGCCCATGTACGGCTACGACCCGGAGAAGGCCAAATCCCTGCTGGAGGCGGCCGGCTATGCCGACGGCTTCACCGTGCGCCTCGAGTGCGGCAATTCCGACGCGATGTACGCGCAGGCCATCGGGGCGTATCTCGAGCAGGTGGGCATTCACTGCGAGATCAACCCCGTAGACCCGAACACGCTTGTTTCCGATACGTCCGGCGGCACCGCCGACGCGCTGGTGTATCAGTCAAACACCGGCTGGACGATGGACGCGTGGAACAACTTCTATTCCTACCTACGCAGCAACCGGAAGTACAATCAGGGCTACGACTACGAGGGGCTGGACGCGCTGATTGACATCGAGGAGAAGGACCTGGATATGCAGAGGCGTCTGGAGGCGATTTCCGAAATCCAGAACATCCTTTCGGAGGAATGCTACTTTATCTACCTATGGCAGCGCGATTGCATTTACGCGATCCGTTCGGATGTGGAATACACGCCCAACACGCTCAATCTCCTGAAAATGTACAACGCCAGGCCTGCGGAATAAGCCGCGAAACGCCGCGCCGCCGGAAGGCGGCGCGGCCCGAATCCGATTGAAGGGACAAAAGCGCGCCATGTCAAAGTATGTTGGAAAGCGACTTCTCCATGCGATGTTTGTAATTCTGGGCGTGGCCACGGTCGCGTTCTTTCTGGTTCGGCTGACCGGCGATCCCATCGCTATTCTGATGCCCGCCGACGCCACGGTGGAGCAGATGGATGCGATGCGCGCATTTTATGGCTTGGACAGACCTGTGTACGTGCAGTATGGCGTCTTCCTGCAAAATCTCTTGCGGCTGGATTTGGGCGATTCGCTTCGCTATCATCAGCCCGTTCTGGAATTGATCCTCGAACGCATCCCCTACACGCTTGAGCTTGCGGTCTCGGCCATGCTCCTGGCGCTGATTGTTGCGCTTCCCACGGGAATTTTCATGGCGCTCAAGCGCGGAACCCTCGCGGATCAGGGAACGATGGCCGCCGTATCGGTGCTTCAGGCGATGCCCGTATTCTGGCTGGGCATTCTGCTGATGATGTTGTTTTCGGTGCGGCTGAAGTGGCTTCCCACGGGCGGCTATGGAAGTTGGAAACAGTTCATTTTGCCCACCGTGGCGCTGAGCACAAATTACATCGCGCTGGTCGCGAGGCTCCTTCGCTCCTCCCTGATCGAGGTCATGGATACCGATTACATACGCACGGCGCGCGCCAAGGGGCTGCTTCCGCCCAAGGTAATCCAAAAGCACGCCTTTCGGAACAGCATGCTACCGGTCGTCACGGTGATCGGCCTGCAGTTTGGCGGCCTGTTGGGCGGTTCCATCGTGACGGAGACGGTATTTTCGTGGCCTGGAATCGGTCAGCTTCTCGTAAACGCAATCAGCTATCGCGATTTCCCGACCGTGCAGGGCTGCGTGATCCTGTTGTCCACAATTTTTGTATTAATCAACCTGCTGGTCGACATATTCTATGTGTTCATTGATCCCCGAATCACATACGAACAGAAGCGGTGAACAAAATGACGAAGAAACTGAGGCACTCCGCCGGAAGCTCCGTCGGCTGGATCGCGGCGGGTATCATCCTTTTTTTTGTATTGGTCGCGCTCTTCGCGCCGCTGCTTGCGCCCTACGGGGAAAATGAGCAGAATCTCATCATGCGCCTGAAGCCGCCGGTCTGGGCGGATGGCGGCAGCGACGCGCATCTGCTGGGTACGGACGAATTGGGGCGGGATGTGCTTACGCGGCTGGTGTACGGCGCGCGCGCCTCCATCGCCGTGGGTGTGCTCACCGTGGTGGTTTCCGGTATGATCGGCATCGTCATGGGGCTTTTCTCGGGCTACTTTCCGAAGTTGGACGCGGTGCTGATGCGAATTGCCGATGTGCAGCTCGCGTTCCCGTCGATGCTGCTCGCGCTTGCGCTCATCGCGGTGATTGGCGGCGGCTTTCTCCAGCTCATTATGGTGCTCGGCATTTCCGGCTGGGTGAGCTTCGCCCGGGTGATTCGCTCCGAAACGCTGAGCATCAAGTCGGCGGACTACGTAATGGCCGCTCAGACGGCCGGCGTGCGCACGCCGCGCATTCTTCTCAGGCACATTTTCCCGAACATACTCGCGCCGGCGGTAACGATCGGCACCTTTCAGGTGGCCTCTTCCATCATATCGGAGGCCTCGCTGAGCTTTCTGGGGCTGGGCATTCCGCCGACCACCGCCACATGGGGCAATATGCTTCAGTCCGGCAAGATGTTCATCTCCAGCGCGTGGTGGTTGGCACTGCTTCCCGGCCTGTGCATCGTGCTCATCGTGCTGTCCATCAACATCATGGGGGACGTACTGCGCGACTACACAGACCCCCATATCAAGGCAAAGTAGTGGAGGTAAGCATGGCGGAAGTGGTTTTGGAACTGCGGGACGTGCGCACGCGCTTCCGAAAACAGGATGGAAGAACCGTGTGCGCCGTCGATGGCGTGAGTTTTTCCGTGAAAAAGGGCCAGGTTTTCTGTCTGGTCGGGGAATCCGGATGCGGCAAGAGCGTCACGGCGCTGTCGATCATGGGCCTTTTGCCTAAGTCGAATGCTTGGCTCGCGGGGGGCAGCATACGCTTTGAGGGCCAAGAACTGACGCGGCTCAAGGAGACGGAACTGGCTGCCTTGCGCGGGAACGGCATCTCGATGATCTTTCAGGATCCGATGACGGCCCTCAACCCGGTGCTGACCATCGGCGATCAGGTCGCGGAGGTGCTGATTACCCACGCCGCGCTCGATCGCAGGGCCGCGCTGCGTCAGGCCGCGAACATGCTCAAGCGCGTGGGGATTCCGCGCGCGGAGGCCGTTTTGCGCGAATACCCCCATCAGCTTTCCGGCGGCATGCGCCAGCGGGTGGTGATCGCCATGGCGCTGATCTGCAACCCGAATCTTCTCATCGCGGACGAGCCGACCACGGCGCTGGACGTTACCATTCAGGCGCAGGTGCTCGCGCTGATCTCGCAAATGATACACGCCGACGGGACGACCGTCATCCTGATTACGCACGACATGGGCGTTGTCAGCGACATGGCGGACATGATCGCGGTCATGTACGCCGGACAGATCGTTGAGCTCGCGGACGCAGACGCATTGTTTCGCGACGCGCGCCATCCGTACACGAAGGCACTGATGTCGGCCATACCGTTTGTCGATCGGGAGCGGGACCGGCTGTATTCCATTCCGGGAACCGTGCCCGACGCGGCGGATTTCCCAAAGGGATGTCGCTTCGCTGCGCGGTGCGAGCGGCATCAGGCGGACATCTGCGACGCGTCGGAGGAAATCCCCCTTGTAGAGGTCGCGCCCGGACGATTCGTCCGATGCGTCCGCGCGCGGAAGGAGGAGCGGGGCAATGGCTGATATACTGATGCGGGCGGAGCATCTGAGCAAGTACTTCCCCATCCGCTCGGCGATCCTCAAGCGCGAAGTCGGCAGAATCACCGCCGTGAGCGATGTCTCCTTCGAGCTGGAGCGCGGTCGCACGCTGGGCGTCGTCGGCGAATCCGGTTGCGGCAAGACGACGCTTGGTCGGGTGCTGATGAAGATCTACGAGCCAACGTCGGGCCGAATCGAGTTCGACGGCGAGGACATCACCCGTCTCGACGGCGCGCGCAAGCGAAAAAACCGCATGCGGATGCAGATGGTCTTTCAGGACCCGTACTCCTCGCTGAACCCGCGCATGCGCACGGAGGAGATCGTCGCGGAGCCGCTGTGGGTGAACGACGTCATGTCGAAAAAGCAGGCGTTCGCGGCGGTGGGGCCACTGCTGGAGACGGTCGGGCTTCACGCCTCCGACGCGCGGAAATACCCGCACGAGTTCTCGGGCGGCCAGCGGCAGAGAATCAGCATCGCGCGCGCCATTGCGATCAAGCCCGATCTGATTGTCGCCGACGAGGCGGTCTCCGCGCTGGACGTGTCCATTCAGGCGCAGATTCTCAATCTGCTTTCCGATCTGCGCGCTGCCTATGGCTCGTCCTACCTGTTCATCTCCCACAATCTGGCCGTAATCCGACACATCAGCGACCAGGTCGCGGTGATGTATCTGGGCGAAATCGTCGAAATGGCGGAAACAGCGGATCTGTTTGCCCGCCCGCTGCATCCCTATACACAGGCGCTCCTCTCCGCGGCACCGGTCGCGGACAGAAACAGCCGCAAGCAACGCATCCTGCTGACCGGGGATATTCCAAGCCCTTCCAATCCCCCGAGAGGCTGCGCGTTTCACCCGCGCTGTCCCTGGTGTATGGACGTCTGCCGGACGGAAAAGCCGGAGGAACGCATTGACGACGCGGGGCATCGCGTGCGCTGTCATCTCTAGGTAAGCGATGATTAAAGAACGCGTGTGATGGCAAGCTGAATTTTCGTCAGATTGGGCTTGCAGAATTCGCAGGAATAGCAGCGCTATTTCAAGAATTCAGCAGGCTCGGGATGGCGGAAATGCAGCCACCAGCGCGCGCGGGATTAAATCAGCGGTTACCTAGGCAAGCAGAAAGGAGTGGACGCCATGAACAAGCGTGAGCGGTTGGAGGCGGTCTTTCGGGGCGAAGCGCCGGACAGAATTCCGGCGGGCTTCTGGTATCATTTTCCCGCCGGAAGCACGATGGAGGAATTGATTGAGGGTCAGTGGGCGCTCTACGCGCGCACGGACATGGATATCATCAAGGTCATGCACGAGTTTCGCTGTCCCCTGAGCCGCGATCTCAGCGAAGCGTCGGACTGGCGCAGGGTAAGGCTCGAAGGCGTGGGAACGCCGCGCGTGGAGGCGCAGCTGGAAATTATACGCAGGCTCCGAGAACGGGCGGGCGACGAGGTCATGCTCTTCACGACCATGTTCGGTCCCTTTCAGCACGCCTGCTCGGCCGCCTCAGACGCGCGAATGATGGCGCACTGCGCGGAGGACCCCGAATCCGTCCGACTGGGCGCAAGCGCGATGACCGTGGAACTGGAGCGATGTGCGGAGGCGTTTTTGGACGCGGGCGCGGATGGCCTCTACTACTCGGCGCAATACGGAGAGATCGGCCGATTCTCCCACGAGGAATGGTCCACGCTCGTGCGGCCGATGGATCTGAGGATTCTGGATTGCGCGCGGCACAGGGGCAAGCGCATACTGCTGCACATCTGCGGCGAGCGCATGTACGACGCGAAAATTCATCTGGACTGGTACGCCGACTATCCGGCGGACATTGTCAATTGGTCGATCTCGGACAACGGGCTGTCGCTGGCGGAGGGCAGGGCGCTGTTTCATCGCCCGGTTCTCGGCGGAATGAACAACCGGGGCAGCCTGGGTAACGGGACGTTGGAGGAGGTCGCCCGCGAGGCGAACGCGGCGATCGAAGCATCCGGCGGCGGACCGTTCATGCTGGGCGCGGACTGCACGATACGGGGCGAGCGCGATCTGGATCGCATAGCCGCCGCTGTGCAAGCGGCGCATACGCACCGTACAAAGGAGGGTTAGAATGGTCGAATTCTCGCTTCTTACCACGGAAGCCATCAATCCGATGACGCGCATGATCGATGAATGCTCAACGCTGGAGATGCTCGAATTGATCAATCAGCAGGACGCGCTCGTTCCCGTCAGCGTTGCAAAGGAGATCCCAAATATCGCGCGCGCCGTGGATCTGCTCACAGAACTGCTCCGCGCGGGCGGAAGGATGATTTATGTGGGGGCCGGAACCTCTGGGCGTCTGGGCGTTTTGGACGCGTCGGAATGTCCGCCCACCTTTGGCTCGCCCAGAGAAATGGTTCAGGCGTATATCGCCGGGGGCGACGACGCGCTGCGCAACGCCGCGGAGGGTTGCGAAGACATGAGCGGAGACGCGGAAGCCCTGGTCGAGCGTTTGGCCGTCACGGAGGCGGATGCCGTAATCGGGGTTTCCGCCAGCGGAGTCACGCCATATGTCGCGGCCGCGGCGCGCAAGGCGCGCAGCTTCGGCGCGCATACGATCGGCGTGATCAACAACAAGGCGTCCGGGTTGGACGCGCTGTTTGACATCTGCATTTCCCCGGTGACCGGGCCGGAGGTGATCATGGGTTCGACGCGCATGAAGGCCGGTACCGCGCAAAAGCTGGTGCTGAACATGCTCACCACCTGCACAATGGTCAAGCTCGGCAAGGTGTACAACAACATGATGGTGGACATGCGCGCGACCAACTACAAGCTGCGCATGCGCTCCATTCGGATTATCCAGACAATCGTGGATGTGGAGCCCTCGATCGCGGAGAAGGCGCTGGACGCGGCGGACGGAGATACGAAGGTCGCCATTATGATGCTGATGACGAAGCTCGACAGGGAGACGGTTCAACACGTCCTTGCGCGCAACCACGGAATCCTTAAGCAGGCATTGAAGGAAGTGAAGGAGCTGGAGCCGTGAGGCCCTATGCGATCGGTCTGGACGGCGGCGGAACCAGAACGCTTGGGCTTCGCAAGGCGCTGGACGGTTCGGAAGCGCGCAGATGCGAAGCCGGAGCGCTGAACGTCTGCGGCGGCACGCTGGTCGAGGCCGCGCAAACGCTGAACACACTGCTGGGAACGCTGTCGGCCGGAGATTTATCCGAATGCCGCGCCGTTTGCATCGGCGCGGCGGGGATAAGCGCGGACGGCGCGCGGGCTTTTCTGGAGGCGCAGGCGCGGGGGCTGATCGGGTCGAAAATTCCCCTCCTGTTCGTCGGCGACATGGAGACGGCGCTCGCCGGCGCGTTCCTTGACGGGGAACCCGGCGCCATACTGGTAAGCGGTACGGGTTCCTTCTGCTATGGGCAGGACGCCGAAGGCCGCGCCCACAGGACGGGCGGAGAGGGCCATCTGCTGGGCGACCTCGGCAGCGCGTACGCGATCGGGCGGGACATACTGTTCGCCGTGCTATGTGCGCTGGACGGGCGCGCCTCCCCCACCGCGTTGTCCGGGTTTTTGGCCAAAGAGGCGGGGCTTTTAACCGTGCGGGACATCATTGCCTTCGCCTACGCGCCGAAAACCGGCAAGGGCGGCATCGCGCGGCTCGCCCCGCTGGCGGAGCGCGCATACGCGGCAGGGGACGCCGCGGCGTCAGAAATTCTACAACGCGCGGCAATGGCGCTAGCGGGCCTCGCACGGCCTGTGCTGGAAAGGCTGGGACAATCCGCGCGGCTTGCCCTTTGCGGCGGAGCGCTGGAAAACTGTGCGCCGCTCAGAGCGCTGACGGTCGTGGAAATACGGAAAGCTTTTCCGAATCTGCCGATCATGCG
>JAAYZL010000112.1 GCA_012514855.1 Clostridiales bacterium | reverse complement strand
CCCGGATGCGGCCGCCGGTCTTTTCCTCGACGTAGTTCTTGATGGCATAGGCGCCGATGGTCATGGGATGATCCGCGAATTCCGCGGAGCCGTGGCCCAGGCGGATCACCATTTCGGGTTCCTGCTGCTCCGCCGACGCGCAAACCGGTAGAAGCGCGCATGCCAGAATTGCGGTCATCGCGAGGGCCAATAGTCTGTTCCAAGTTGTCTTCATCTTGATCACTCTCTTTCTTTTATTATCAGGAGATATCTCTCCCAAGGGACGCGGTTATTCGACGGGGTGCATCAGAATCTTCAGCCCCGCCTTGCCCTCGAAGAGCCGGAAGGCCTCCTCCCATTGGTCAAAGCCGAACTCATGCGTGACCATTTTCGCAAGGTCGACCTTGCCGCTCGTCACATATTGCAGCGCGCGCTCCCACGATGAGTACTTTTCGCACTTGACGCCGGTGAGCACGATCTCCTTGTTGGCCAGCCGGTCCCAGTTTACGGTTGCGCTCGCGCCGAGCACGCCCATCTGCGTGTAGCGGCCCATCGGCCGAAGCGCCTCGATGCCCATCTCGACCGAGCGGGCGCTTCCGGAACACTCGATGTAGACGTCCGGGCCGTAGCCGTCGGTCATTTCGCGAAGGGAGCGCACGCCATCCTCGCGCTGGACGTTAATGACCCGGTCCGCGCCGACCTCCAGCGCCAGGCGCAGCCGCGCCTCGTCGGCGTCCGTGCCGGTGACCACGACGAACCCGCCCTCGGCCTTGGCAAGCTGGCACATGATCAGCCCGATCGGCCCGGGACCCGCGACGACGACGACCTCGCCGCCCTCAACGCGCGTGCGCTCCATGCAGTGCGCGCAGGTGGAAACCGGTTCGATCAGCGCGCCCAGGCGCTCCCCAACGCTTTCCGGAATCGCGTGCGTGACCCGCTCGTCAATGAGCGCGTACTTTGCAAAGGCGCCGTTGCGGGTCGCGCCCATTCCCTTGCGCGAAATACAGTGCTGTATGTCCCCGGTGCGGCAATACCTGCACTTTCCGCAGCACTCGGTCGGCACCTCGCTGGAGACGAGGTCGCCGGTCTTGAAGCCAGACACCCCTTCGCCCACCTCCAAGACCACGCCGACGTACTCGTGGCCGAGGATGACCGGCGGATTGTTCATAAACGTGCCGTGCCAGATGTGAATATCGGAGCCGCAGATGCCCGCGGTTCGCACCTCGACGAGAAGCTGGCCCGAGCCGGGGCGGCCGGGTTCTGGAACATCCGCATAGAACACGTTTCCCGGCCCCTTGACGGTCTTGACAACTGCCTTCATGCGCCTTCCCTCCCGTAAAGTTCCTTGGACGCTTCGCGTGCGAGCAGCATCTTGAAATCCTGCGGCTCCGCCAGGAACGAGACCGCAGTTCCCACTACGAGCGCGACGATCGGCGCGCCGACGGACGCGACGGAGATGTCCGCGATGCCCACGACCATGGCCGCGAACGCGCCGAGCCGGAACGAGCCGCCGCCGAAGGCCGTGGACAGCGAGCCCGTAAACAGCGAGAGCATCGCAAGCCCCGCCAGCAGATTGCTCACCGACACCGGTAGCCCGTGCAGCAGCGGATACACGAAGCCCACCAACAGCGCCAGTGCGATTGAAAAGAAGTTCTTGATTACCGACGCGGCGTAGCGCCGCTCCCGGGGTCCGGCCGCGTCGGTGGCGACGATCGCCGTGCCGACGCCGGCAAAGCCGACGACGTTGGAGAGCATCGGCCCCGCGAGAATGGAGACCAAGCCGCCGACGGTGGTCACGGAGTTCATCGGGGGATTGTAGCCGTTGGTCTTCAACACGCCGTACCCCTTGATGGAATCCGCCAGCGCCAGCAGCGCGATGGGAACGGAGACCGACACAAACGCGCCGAAGGTGAACGCGGGCCGCACAAAGACCGGCGATGAAATCGCAAACTGCATTTCGTCTACGGGGATTCGGATGGGACTGAAAAACACCACCATGATCCCGGCGGCGATCAGCGCCACCAACTGTGCGGGCACCTTGGGGAACAGGCGTAGCGTCGCCAGATAGATCAGCAGCACCACCCCGCAAACGAAGGGCTCGCTCTGAACCGCGCCGACCATTTTGACGGCGTAGGCGAGAAAGACACCCGCGACCATCCCCATCACGATCGGGATTGGTAAAATCCGCTTCACCGCGTCCATCAGGCCCGACACGCCCACCAGAAACACCAGCGCGCCCGCCATCATGAAGCCGCCGACCATCTGATGGACGTCAAAGGAAGCGTACAGTGCGCCCGCGAGCATCATGCCCGGCAGCGAATTCGTAAACACCAATGGCATCTTGTACCAGAAACTAAAAATCACCGAAAGCAGTCCGCCCAGAAGAAACGCCGCAAACATCCAGGAGACGACTTGCTTCTGGGTGAGCCCGGCTTGTGTGGCGATATTGGAAAAAATCACGACGATTCCCGAGACGCTGAACACCATTCCCGTGATTCCGGAGGAAATGTTGGAGGCGTTCAGTCGAAAATCGCGCATTCCTTCCCGAAAGCCGGGGCCCTTTTCCATCCTTCGCATGGCATCGACCTTCTTCTCTTGTGTCTTGGGCGGGAGGTGGCATCCACCCGCCGAGCGCAGACTGATTTCGCAATCATTTTCTATTATAGGAATCCGTAGCAAATTGTCAATGCTGCGTTGTAATTTCCAGCGGTATAGACAAATTAGTTATTATTTATTCCGACATATTGCTGTTAGTAGATTTGGAATAATCTGGAATCTTGAACGCCAACGGCTCAATGATTGCGCAATCATACGAGGGTAAAAAATCCCGTCACTCAGCGGTACATGATGTTCAAGAGCAGGTCGTCCATTTCCATACTCCTCCTGCTCTCGCGCATTTCCGCATACTTGGGGTCGGTGATGCGCATGGAATTCCGCACGATCGGCTTCATCGCAAAGACTGAGGACATCGGCTCCTCCGCGCGGTCGAGGCAATCGATGATGTCGATGACCGCGTCGGTCATGTCGTCCATCGGGCTTTGCATGGTGGTCAACGCGTACGGTGGCAGAGCGGCCTCGTGTATGTTGTGAAAGCCCACGACGGAGATGCCCTGCGGCACCAAGACCCCAAACTCGTCCCGCAGCACGTCGATGGCGGACATCGCGAGCACATCGTCCGCGCAAAAGATGGCATCCGGGTACTCGCGTCCGATCATCAGCCTGCGCGTCGCCACGCAGCCGGAGGCATAGCGCGCGTAGGAAGCCATTTCGGTGCGCCACACCGTCAGGCCGTGGTCGTGCATGCGGCTGACGAAGCCGTAATCCCTGCCGAAATCCTGGGTCATCGTGCCGTTGCCGGAGATAAAGGCGATCTTCCGGTGCCCGTTTTCCACCAGCATATCCGCCACGGCCTTGCCGCCGGCATAGGTGTCGCTGCTCACGGAATGCACCGGAGCGCCGTTGATCTTGTGCTCGAGCAGGATCACGGGAATATCCGTGCCGCTGGGCTCGTACACGGCGGAGGAGGCCGCGCTGGTCAGGATGATCGCGTCCACCCGAAAGGGCTTGATGTGCTCCAGCAGAGCGCGGTAATCCCTGTCGCCATCCATGGTAAACGGCAAAACCTGCTTGCCCTTCTGTTGGAGCTTGTAGATGAAGTGCAGAAGCGTCTGCGAATAGTAGGGACCGGTTGCGGGGCCCAATACGATAGCGATCAGGTTTGTCCTGTTTCCCGCGAGCATGCGCGCAAAGGCGTTGGGCGTATAGTTGAGCGCCTCTGCCGCGGCGAGGACCTTCTCCCGAATCTCAGGGCGCACGTTCATGGCCCAGTTCGGGTTGAAGACCCGCGTCACCGACGCGGGGGAGACCCCCGCCAGCTTAGCGACATCAGCGGAAGTCACGGCTTTTTTCCTGCTCTGGGACACAATATTCACCTCGAAAGAGCAACTGACCTCTGCCAGTATAACAACCATACCATAAGAATGTCAACCGCT
>JAAYZL010000111.1 GCA_012514855.1 Clostridiales bacterium | reverse complement strand
GCTCAACTACAAGGACTCCTCGCTCGCGATGTACGTCGTGCTGCCGGAGGACGGCGGCGTGCCGGCGGTGCTCGCGGCGCTCTCGGAGCAGGGATTCTCGTACTTTGACGGCATGGACGACGCGCCGGAGGTGCACCTGTCGCTGCCGAAGTTCTCGATCGCCGAGGGCGGCTCGATGCTCGACGCGCTGAAGGCGCTCGGCATGAAGATTTCGTGCTCGGAGGACTTTGCGGACTTCTCGCGGATGTGCGCGGAGCCGCTCTACATCGCCGACGTGATCCAGAAGGTGCGCATCGACGCGGACGAGGCCGGGACGAAGGCCGCCGCCGCGAAGGTCGTCGAGATGGCTCCCCAAATGGCCATGCCGCCCGAGTTCGAGGAAGAGCCGATCGAGATGAAGGTCGAGCGCCCGTTCGTCGCGGTGATCGCGGATGTCGAAACCGGGGCGGTCGCGTTCGCGGCGGTCGTCGCGGAGATTTAGAACACCTTCCGCGCCAATCCGAGGAAGCGGCCCCAGACGGACAGCGCCTTTCGCTCGATCAGGGCGAGGGCGCTGTCGAACTTCACGAGCCGGAACAGCCGCGCGCGCAGGAATTCCAGCGCGATGCCCGCCGCGAAGATGAAGAGCATGATGCCGAGCACCGCGAACGGGAACGCGAGGGGATGAATCCCCGCGACCGCCCCGAGTTTCCCCTGAAACCAGCTCAGCGAAAGCGGCTGCATGTGGCTTAGGTACACGCCGAAGGCCAGCGGCGCGGTCCACAGGATCAGCCTGCGCGCGGCCGCGCCCGCGGAGAGGCCCTTGAGCAGGTGGAACAGCGCGGCCGAGATCGCGACGATCGTCGGCGAGATGTCGCGGACGAACCAGTCGAGCCGCATCTCGCTGCCGAACAGCCGCCCGGTCACGCCCCCGATCAGGTACACGCTCGCGACCGTCGCTGCGACCGCGCCGCCGAGCACCAGCGCGCTCGCCCGGCGCGGGTATTCCCGGAGATGCATGCGAAAGTACGCGCCGAGTATGTAGAGCACGGCGAGCCAGAGCGTGCTGTGCCCCTTGTTGCCCACGCCGTATGTGTTCGAGAGCGAGAGCGTCGCGTGGACGCTGAAGAGCAGAACCGACACCAGCGCGAGCGCGAGGTGCTGCCTCCGGCTCATCGTCCGGAGCAGCCGGTTCAGAAACGGCGTCAGGAAGAGCAGCCCGAGGTACGCCGACACGTACCACGGCCGCCGAAAGCTGAGCGGGAACACCGCGGAGAGCAGTTCGCCCGGCGATACCGCCCTCGGCTCGATGAGCAGGCGCGCGGCCGTAAAGAGCAGCGAGTAGAACAGCACCTCCGACCAGAGCTTGAGGACTCTTGCCAGCCTGAACCGCGACCGGCACAGAAAATAGCCGGAGATGATGCCGAAGCAGTTGACCGCGCTCATGAACAAAACCTTGAATACGGACGCGACCGCGGCGTTGGCGTTCTGCCCCCACGCCGCCCCGAGGATTCCGCCGCGGCCGAGCACGTGCGTGCCGACGACCATCAGCGTGGCCAGTATCCGCAAGAGGTCGATGCCCGCGTCGCGCTGTCTTTCCATCACAATCGCTCCTTTGTGTGCGTTTCGCATACTATCATAGCACAGATGCGCGCCGAATTGGAAGGTTTTCGGACAAAAAAAGCCCCTCCCGTTTCGGAAGGGGCTCATAAGTCGGTCCGGTTACTTCCTGTTCTTCTCCTTGATCGCGGCGTGCGCGGCGGCGAGGCGCGCGATCGGCACGCGGAACGGCGAGCAGCTCACGTAGTCGAGCCCGACGCGGTGGCAGAACTCGATCGACGACGGGTCGCCGCCGTGCTCGCCGCAGATGCCGAGCTTGATGTCCGGGCGGGTCTGGCGGCCGAGCGTCGCGGCCATCTCGACGAGCTTGCCGACGCCCACCTGGTCGAGCCGCTCGAACGGGTCGGCCTCGAAGATCTTCTTCGCGTAGTACGACTCGAGGAACTTGCCGGCGTCGTCGCGCGAGAAGCCGTAGGTCATCTGCGTCAGGTCGTTCGTGCCGAACGAGAAGAACTCGGCCTCGGCCGCGATCTTGTCGGCGGTGACGGCCGCGCGCGGAATCTCGATCATGGTTCCGACCTTGTAGGAGAGCTCGACGCCCTTCTCGGTCATGACCTTCTCGGCGGTCTCGACGACGATTTTGCGGACGAACGCCAATTCCTTCGAGTCGCCGACGAGCGGGATCATGATCTCCGGATGGATATCGAAGCCCTTCTCCTGCCTGACCTCGATCGCGGCCTCGATGACCGCGCGGGTCTGCATCTCGGCGATCTCGGGATAGGTGACCGGCAGGCGGCAGCCGCGGTGACCGAGCATCGGGTTCAGCTCGTGCAGCGCGTCGATCTTCGCCGCGATCGCGTCGGGCGTGGCGCCCAATTCCCTCGCGATCTGCTCGATCTCCTCGCACATGTCCTTGCGGGGCAGGAACTCGTGCAGCGGCGGGTCCAGATAGCGGATCGTGACCGGGCGCTCCTCCATGACCTCGTAGATGCCCTTGAAGTCGCCCTTCTGCATCGGCAGCAGCTTGTCCAGCGCGTGCCTGCGCTGCGCCTCGGTGT
>JAAYZL010000017.1 GCA_012514855.1 Clostridiales bacterium | reverse complement strand
TGGGTTTAGCAATCCGGGACGGATTGCGGGTCGGCGGGCGATATACGGAATTCGCACGTCGACAAACAAAAGGAGGTCGCCGGCTTGAAGTGCCCCTTTTGCGAACAACCGTTGAAACAGACGGACACAATTTGCCCCGCGTGCAAGCAGCCGCTGCCGGCGCTCAGCTCGAGCGCGCTCGACCGGTGGTACGTTAGGCTCACGTTGTTCCTCGTCGGCGCGGCGATCGCGCTGTTTGTGCTGGGTTTCGGCGCCTACAAGCTCTACTACTGGGCCGAGGACTACCGGATCGCCCGGGTCTACGGCCGCGGCGAGCGCGCGCCGGTCGTCAGCGAGATCACGCTCCCGGACGGCCGCGCGGCGCACGCGATCAACTTCTTCGCCGACGACGGCGATCAGATTTACATACCGGAACTGAACCGCTCGACCGTCGTCTCCGGCCGCGTCGCGCGCGTCGAGATTGCGGACAGCGAGTGGTTTTCCGGCAGCATGAAGGACGTCGAGTCGGCGATCGTTCGGCTCTCCCCGGTATTGATCGCGGAGGGCGGCGGCCAGACTCCGCTCCCGACGCTTTCGATGGCCGTCGAGCCGCCCACGTCGCCGATCCAGGTATTGAGCCCGAAGGCCGACAAGATGACCGTGTTCACGTCCGTGTATCCGCTGCAGGTGGTTGTCGTTCCGGGCAGCACCGTGCTGATCAACGGCCAGGACGAGACCGACATCGTCGACCGCAGCGGGTTGCTCTCCGTGAACGTCAACATCTACCCGGTCGGCGACAACGTGATCACGATACTCGTGCGCACGCCGAACCATTTGGAGACCCGCCGCGACGTCGTGATCTACCGCGCGAAGCTCGAGATCGAGATCGAGATCGACACCTCGGTCAAGGTCGAGAGCGAGACGCGCAACATGGAGATCACCGGAATCTGCGAGCGCGGCGCGATGATCGAGGTCGACTCGCCGCACCTCAAGGAGAGCGTGTACGTCGACATGTCGACCGGCCGCTTCTCGTTCCTGACGGCGTTCGACAGGATCGGCGAGAACATCGTCCGCTTCCGGGCGACCATGGAGGGCAGGGCGGACGCGGAGATACACTTTACCGTCAAGTACAAGCCGACCTTCAAAAACTATGAGAAGGCCGCCTGGCCGATCTGGGACAATTACACGCAGCTTCGCAGGCTCTACGATCAGTGGAACGGGCGGGTGTTTTTGTGCCGCGGCACCGTGATCGACGTGTTCAACGAGGACGACGTGCAGTACATCGTGATGGACACGGGGCCCGAGGGCACGCCGCAGCTCGTGGTATTGATCAACGAGTCGAACATGGGCTCGCCCATGATCGGAAGCAGGTACAACGCCTACGCGCACGTGATGGGGCGCTACATGTACAAATCCAAGTACGAGCCGCTTTTGACGACGTTGTACATGGACCTGGCAAAGACCGAGTAGATTCCCGCGCCGCTTCATATTCTGTTTCGCCCCCGAATACGCTTATTCGGAGGGGTGATGCGAATGGTACGCTTCCGGGTCATCAAGGGCTCGCGGCTTCTGCTGGGCATCGCGGTGGTAGCGCTTGCGCTGGTGTTGTGCCTCATGGCGTTGCGGTTTGCGTCGCGCGGCTCCGAGGCGGACGCGGCGCTCACAAAGGGCAATCTCGTGCAGGACGCTGGGGAGGAGGCGGAGACCGCGTCGGCGGTCTTTGCCTCCTCCGTTCAGGCCGCCATTCCGCAGGGCATCGAGATCGAAATTTTGAAGCCTGAACCGGGTGGACAGGCCCCCGCGGACGCGCTTTCGGCATCCGAAAACGAGCACACGGACGACTCGGTCGCGCCGATCGACTTGGACCCGTCCGGCCACGCGGCGGAGCTTCCGGCGTCGATCGCGTCGCCGAGGGTTCTGATCTACCACACGCACACGCACGAGGCCTACGAGCAGGCCGAGAACGACCCCTACGTCGCGGTCGAGGCGTGGCGGACGACCGACGAGGCGCACAGCATCGTCCGCGTCGGCGCCGAGCTCGCGGAGCTCTTGCGCGAAAAGGGCATCGAGGTCGTGCACGACGCGACCGACCACGAGTTGAACGACCTCTCGACCGCCTATTTGCGCTCCGAGCGGACGCTCGAAGCCTACGCGGAGCCGTTCGACCTCTACATAGACCTGCACCGCGACGCCTACGTCGAGGGCGCGAATCCGGTCGCCGTGTCTCGGGACGGCACCGAGTACGCGAAGCTCATGATGCTCGTCGGCAAGGGCGAAAACTTCGAGGAGAAGCCGCATTTTTCGGAAAACTACGCGTTCGCGCGCGCGCTGACCGAGCGGCTGAACGGCATCGAGTCCGGCATCTGCCGCGACGTGCTCGTCAAGACGAAGCGCTACAACCAGCACATCGGCGTGTACGCGGTGCTCATCGAGGTCGGCAACAACAAGAATACGCTTGAGCAGGCGCTCAACTCCATGCCCGTGCTCGCCACCGCGATCGAGTCCGTCCTGACGGATACCCCGCCGAAAACACGCTGAAGCGGGCGCTTAAATTGTCGATAATCCGGAAATACTTTCGGGCGCACAATGCGTTGCGCAAGAAATTGGGATTCTTTCCCAATTTCCTTCACGGCTTTGTTCGGATATCTTCAAGCCAAATGCTAAAATCCGTATTGACTATCTAGACTGGCATGCTATAATAAACTACATAAGCATCTTGCGAGGAGAGATTTTAATGGAAAAAATCCGGCTCGTCATCGTCGATGACGATCCCTCCTTCATCAGGCGTGCTCAAGAATACCTTTCCGGAACACAGGAGATCGAGGTGGTTGGTTGCGCAAACGACGGCTTTGACGCCGGAAGGCTGATCATCCGCGAACAGCCTGAGGCGGTTGTGCTGGACTTTGTCCTGCGCAGGATCAACAGCCTGTCCCTGCTCCGCTCGATCCGCGCGATGTCGCTTCAACCCTCGCTGATCGTCTGCAGCGCTTTCCTGAGCGACGCGTCCATCGGCATCGCACGAAACCTCGGCGTCGACTTCTTCGTCGGAAAGCCCGTATGCTTCCCGCACCTGCACGAGTGCATCGTCGACATGGTCACCGTCAAGCGGCGGATGGAAGAGGAGGCGCGCTCCGTTGAAATGCTGAACGCCCCCGCCTTCGCGACCGCCGAGGTCCATCGCACGCTGATCTCCTCCGGCATTTCCCCGCGGCTGAGCGGGTTCTCCTTTCTCGCGGAGGGCATGCAGCTGCTGCTCACAGACCAGAACCTCCTGAAGAACATGAGCCGGCGCCTGTATCCGAAGATCGCGCAGACGATGAACACGACGCCGAACAACGTCGAGCGCAACATCCGCTCGGCCATCCGCGTTGCGGCCCGGAAGTGCGGCGCGGAGAGCGAGCTCCCGACGAACCGCCAGTTCATCTCGGTGCTGTTCCGAAAAATTCTCGAAAAGCAGCGCGCGGCGCTGACGTAAAACCTTGAAATCCGCCCCTCCGCTGTGCTATGATAGGCGGGATGAAGGAACGGGGGAGTACGGATGCTGATCATCGGTATATGCGGCGCGAGCGGCAGCGGGAAATCGACGCTCGCGGAGGAGCTGGAGCGCAAGATCCAAAAGCCCTGCGTTCTGCTCAAGCAGGACTCGTATTACAAGGACCACCCGGACATGGACTTCGCCCAGCGCGAGCGCATCAACTACGATGAGCCCGGCGCGTTTGAGCACGAGGAGCTTCGAGGCGACCTGCAGGCGCTCCGGGACGGCCTCCCGATCACCCGCAAGGAATACGACTACAAGATGCACCGGCGCTGCGACTCCACCGGGAAACTGATCCACCCCGCGGACGTCGTGCTTCTCGAGGGCATCCACGTGTTCTACGACGCCGCCGTGCGCGAGCAGCTCGACTTCAAAATCTTCATACAGGTCGACCCGGACATCTGCCTGCTCCGGCGCGTGCAGCGCGACATCGTCGAGCGCGGCCGGCACGTCGACAGCATCGCGCGGCAGTATATGGACAGCGTCAAGCCGATGTTCGAGCGCCACATCCGCAACTACGTCGAGCACGCCGACCTGATCGTCGCGCGCGGCGGCAAGAACGCCAGAATCGTCGACATACTCGCGTTCTACATCAATTCCGGAATGGTCAAGCCGGAGAATTAGAAAAACCGCCGGGAGGTGCGTCCCCCGGCGGTTTTTCTATTCGTCCTCGCCCCCGCCGACCGCCTCCCTGAGGCCGTTCATCACCTCTTCGTCGTTGGAGAAGATTCCCGCGACGAGCTCGAGCGCCTCCGGGTACGCCGCGTACGGCACGTAGAACTGATAGCTCTCGAGCATCGTGCCGAGCTGGAGCGTCATGCCCATGCCCATCCGGTCGACCTTCGAGTGCGGGATTCCGGCCTCCTCGAGCAGCGGGTCGATCATCGAGGCGTGCATGAACCGCGTGGACAGCAGAAGCACCGGGTCGTCGCCGTTCGGCTCGCGCAGCCTCTTGCTCCTCTCAGGAGGGGCAAATTTCGCCCGCCGTCAGCCGGCTGCATTTCGGACAGTAGAGCATCCGATCTCCTCCCAATCTGAAAGGGCGAGCGGTCCAACGGCCGCCCGCCCATATTTCGTTCCCTACACTCCCCTGCGCTCGTTTCGGAGCTTCCCGACGAGCGTCTGGTTTGTCGTGCGCACATGGCCCGGAAGCGGCACGATCTTCGCGTCGATCGCGTCCAAAATCCAATCCGGCTGCGGAAAAAAGTCGTCCTCGAGCTCGTGCGCGGGCGTGATCCAGTTCCTCGACGCCACGACGACCGGCGGCGCGTCCAGTTCGTCGAACGCCATCTCGGTCAACTGCCGCGCGACCTCGCTCGCGAACGAGTTGCGCTCGCAGGCGTCGGTCGCGATGACGAGCCTGCCGGTCTTCTTGACCGATTCGATCAGCGCCTCGTAGTCGAACGGCACGAGCGTGCGTGCGTCGATGACCTCGGCCTCCATGCCGTACTTCGCCTTGAGCGCTTCGGCGGCCTCCATCACGCGGTAGAGCACCGCGCCGAACGAGAGGATCGTCAGGTCGCTCCCCCTGCGCTTCACGTCCGCCTTGCCGAACGGTATCTCGTAGTAGTCGGCCGGGACGCCGCCCTCGTGGAACAGCTCGCCGACGTCGTAGATGCGCTGCGACTCGAAGAACACGACCGGGTCGGTGCCGGAAAGCGCGGCCGCCATCAGCCCCTTCGCGTCGTAGGGCGTCGCCGGGAACGCGATCTTGAGCCCCGGAATGTGCGCGGTCAGCGCCGACCAGTCCTGCGAGTGCTGCGCGCCGTACTTCGAGCCGACCGACACGCGCAGCACCATCGGCATCTTGAGCACCTGCGCGGACATCGCCTGCCACTTGGCCATCTGGTTGAACACCTCGTCGCCCGCGCAGCCGAGGAAGTCGCAGTACATGAGCTCGACCAGCGCGCGGCCGCCGGCCATCGCGTAGCCGACGCCGGAGCCGACGATCGCGGCCTCGGAGATCGGGGAATTGAACAGCCTGTGGTACGGCAGCGCCTCGGTGAGCCCCCTGTACACCGCGAACGCGCCGCCCCAGTCGCGCACGTCCTCGCCGTAGCTGACGAGCGTCGGGTCCTTGTAGAAGCGGTCGATGACCGCCTCGAAAATGCCGTCGCGAAGCTGATAGACCCTGTTCTTCGAGACGGGCTTGCCGCTTAAGTCGATGGCGAAGCGCTCCTTCTTCGCGAGCGCCTGCACGCGCGGGTTTTCCTCGATGGGCATGAGCACGTCGGGCTCGCGGTTGTCGAACTTCTCGACGCGGCCGTTCGAGAACATCATGTCCGCGATCTCGTCGGGCGAGGTCTTGAGGTCCATCCGGGGCGAGAGCTCTTCGTCGATCGCGAGCTTGAAGTTGCGCAGGATCGCGCCCTTGACGTCGGCGACGATCGCGTCGAGCTTTCCGGCGTCGGCGACGCCCGCCTCGATGAGCTGGCGGCGGAACTCGACGATCGGATCGGCGGCCTCCCACGCGGCGACCTCCTCCTTCGTGCGGTAGGAGGAGCTGTCCGACGGGCTGTGGCCGGAGAAGCGGTAGGTGACGACGTCGAGCAGCACCGGGCCCTTGCCCTCGAGCAGCAGCT
>JAAYZL010000607.1 GCA_012514855.1 Clostridiales bacterium | reverse complement strand
CGCCGCCGGGCACGATGCCCTCCTCGACGGCCGCGCGGGTCGCGGCGAGCGCGTCCTCGATGCGCAGCTTCCGCTCCTTCATCTCGACCTCGGTCGCGGCGCCGACGTTGATGACGGCCACGCCGCCCGCCAGCTTCGCGAGGCGCTCCTGCAGCTTCTCGCGGTCGTAATCGGAGGTGGTCTCCTCGATCTGCGCGCGGATGGACGCGATGCGGGCCTTGATCTCGCTCGGGTCGCCGCCGCCCTCGACGATGACGGTGTTCTCCTTGTCGATCTTGACCTGGCGCGCGGAGCCGAGCATGTCGACGGTCGCTTCCTTGAGCTCGAGGCCGAGCTCGGAGGTGATGACCTGCCCGCCGGTCAGGATCGCGATGTCCTGCAGCATCGCCTTCCTGCGGTCGCCGAAGCCCGGCGCCTTGACCGCGACGCACATGAACGTGCCGCGCAGCTTGTTGAGCACCAGGGTCGCCAGCGCCTCGCCCTCGACGTCCTCGGCGATGATGAGCAGCTTCTTGCCCTGCTGCACGATGCCCTCGAGCAGCGCTATGATCTCCTGAATGTTCGAGATCTTCTTGTCGGTGACCAGGATCAGCGGGTTGTCGAGCACCGCCTCCATCTTCTCCATGTCGGTGCACATGTAGCTGGACGCATAGCCGCGGTCAAACTGCATGCCCTCGACGATCGAGAGCTCGGTCTTCATGGTCTTCGATTCCTCGACCGTGATGACGCCGTCCTTGCCGACCTTCTCCATCGCGTCCGAGATCAGCTCGCCGATCAGATCGTCGCTCGAGGAAATCGCGGCGACCTGCGCGATCGCGTGCCGGGATTCGATGGGCTTCGAGATGTCGTTGAGCGCCTGTACGGCCACGTCGGTGGCCTTCTCGATGCCCCTTTTGAGGCCCATCGGGTTCGCGCCCGCGGCGACGTTTTTGAGGCCCTCGCGGATCAGCGCCTGCGCGAGCAGCGTCGCGGTCGTGGTTCCGTCGCCGGCGACGTCGTTCGTCTTCGTGGCGACTTCCTTGACGAGCTGCGCGCCCATGTTCTCAAAGGGGTCGCTCATCTCGATTTCCTTGGCGATGGTCACGCCGTCGTTTGTGATCTGGGGCGCCCCGAACTTCTTGTCGAGCACGACGTTGCGCCCCTTCGGGCCCAAGGTGATCTTGACCGTGTTCGCGAGCGCGTTTACGCCCGCTTCCAGCGCGCGGCGAGCTTCCTCGCCGTATTTCATCTGCTTTGCCATTTCTTTTTCCCTCCTGCCTTATTCCACGATCGCCAGAATGTCCGACTGGCGCACGATGATGAATTCCTCGCCCTCCAGCTTGACCTCGGTGCCCGCGTACTTCGAATAGATGACCCTCTGCCCGGGCTCGACGTACATCTTGATCTCCTTGCCGTCGACGTTTCCGCCCGGGCCGACGGCCAGGACTTCCGCCATCTGCGGCTTCTCCTTCGCGGCGGAGGTCAACAGGATTCCGCCCTTCGTGGTCTCTTCCGCCTCAAGGTTCTTGATCACTACGCGATCGCCAAGCGGCTTGATGTTCATGGAAAAACCTCCTTAAAACAGTGATTTTGCCTTCTTGCTTTGTTAGCACTCATTTAAATCGAGTGCTAACGATTACGCTACTTAGTTTATCCATTTTCCCCCGTTTTGGCAAGACCCATGCCGTTTAATTTTTGGTTAAATCTTTTTCTTTCGCGGCCGCGGATGCTATAATATCGACAATACGGAAGGCGGAGGAACTGAGATGGACAAGTGGGACGTTCGGTTCATGGAGGTCGCGGCGCTGATTTCCTCGTGGGCGAGCTGCTACCAGGAAGACCGCAAGATCGGCGCGGTGATCGTCAAAAACAAGCGCATCCTGACGACCGGCTACAACGGCGCGCCGGCGGGCATCCGAACCTGCGTCGAGCGCGGCGAGTGCCTCAGGAAAAAGCAGGGCATCGCGTCGGGCACGCGGCAGGAGCTCTGCTACGCGATCCACGCCGAGCAGAACGCGATCATACAGGCGGCGAAGCTCGGCGTTTCCATACAGGACGCGACGCTCTACTGCACGCACCAGCCCTGCGTGATCTGCGCGAAGATGATCGTAAACGCCGGCATTTCGCGCGTCGTCTACCGCGAGGGATACCCGGACGAATTCGCGCGCGAGATGCTCGAGGAGGGAAAAGTCGCCCTCGAACGGTTCGAATTTCCGGGCTGATTCCGCTCCGGGGAAATTCGAAGGGCGCCCCGCTGTTTCAGAGCGGGGCGCTCTTAACATTCCGCCCCAAAACCGAGTAGTTCTCTGAAATTTCAACGCATTCTTCACGTGAATTTTCACTATATTGATGTGCATTCCGTCCTGCAATATGTTACAATATCAGATGGTCGAAAATTCAGATTTTCCAGCCCTGCGGCGGATTTGACGGGCTGGGCCGTCAAAT
>JAAYZL010000606.1 GCA_012514855.1 Clostridiales bacterium | reverse complement strand
CACGTACGACACGGCGGTGTACGACGTGGAGGTGACGATCAACTACGACACCGAGACGGGCGTGATGACGCCGGCGGTCGTGGTGACGAAGGATGAGCAGCCATACGCTGCGGTCACGAACACGAGCACGGAAGGGAACCTCACGACGGTTACGGTGGGCGGACTGAACTTCACGAACACGTACAACGCTTCTGCGAAGGTCGTCCTGAAGGGCACGAAGCAGCTGCTCGGGCACGATCTCGCGAGCGATCAGTTCACCTTCAAGCTCTACAGCGGGACGGACACGTCCGAGACGGCAATCCCGATCCAGACGGTGAAGAACGCCGCCGCGGATGCGAGCGGCAGAAAGGCGGACTACGAGTTCGCGCCGATCACCTACCTGGGCGCGGACATCGGGCAGACATTCACCTACACGCTGGTCGAGGTGAACGAATTGGCCCCCGGCTACACCTACGACGCCGCCAAGTACACCGTGACGGTGCGGATCGACTACGACATCGAGAGCGGCGTGATGACGCCCGTGGTAGAGGTCAAGAAGGGCGGGGAGACCGTCGCCGTCACAACGGAAACGACGACGAGCACGGACGGAAATGTCAAGACGGTCACCATCGGCGCCATACCGTTCGTCAACGAGTACTGGGCGGAAGGCACCTACACCCCCGTCGGCACGAAGGCGCTCGTGGATAGGGATCTGAAGGACGGCCTGTTCAAGTTCGAGGTTCTCGATGGAAGCGACGTGGTCTCCCGCGGCCAGAGCATGGCCGACGGATCGATCGTGTTCGAGGCCATCACCTACCACAAGAACAAGGACGTCGACGACACCACGGCCCCGCACACCTACACGATCCGCGAGATCGCGGGCAACGACTATGGCTGGGATCACACCGGCATCGTCTACTCGACCGAAATCTACACGCTGACGGTCACCGTAGTCGACAACGACGACGGAACGCTGAGCACGTCTGGCGTCTACGCGCTCAACGACGCGCAGGGCAACCCGACCGGCGAAACCGGCGAATTCGCCGACTTCCACAACACCACGCAGAAGGTCCGGTTCGCCGTCAAGAAGGTCTGGCAGGACGACGCTCCGTACCCGCACCGCCCGGTGGAGATCACGGTGCACCTCGTGGGCAAGGCGGGCGACATCACCGTCGTGGACCTTTCGCATACCTTCGGCGGCATCGGCAATGAGTGGAGCTACACCTTCCCGGATGTGCCCAGGTACGACTACACCGACCCGATGAACTCCGTCCTGATCGTCTACACGATCACGGAGGACATCGTGACCGGATACTCTACGGTGATCCTGGAGACCGGCGGCTCGAACGACGGGCAGCTGTTCGAGGTCAATTACGAGATCACGAACACGCTGCGCAAGTTCACCGTTTCGAAGCGCTCCTCCGGCGGAGGCCGCCTCGCGGGAGCCACGCTGAGCCTGTACAAGATCGAGGGCAGCAAGCGCACGCTGTTTGACCGCTGGACGACGGTTTCCGGCAAGGACCACGTGGTCACCGGCCTCGAGCCCGGCGTGTACCGCCTCGTCGAGACGAGCGTACCCGCGGACCACGTCGCGGCTGCCGACATCACCATCATCGTCGCCGTGGACGGCACGGTGACCTCCAGCGCGATGAACTCGGCGGGCATCGTGGTCATGATCGACCCGTTGATCCCAAGGGCGAATGTCACGGGCACCAAGACGTGGATCGACCTCTCCAACGAGAAGGGCAAACGGCCGGAAAACATCACGCTGACGCTCTACGCCGACGAAGTTCCCGTCGCGGCGACCCCGACCTGGGTGAAGGACGGAGACGTGTGGACCTACACCTACGCGAACCTCCTGATCTACCGCGTCGGCAACAGCGGCGACAGGATCGTCTACAGGGTCGAGGAAGCGCCGGTCGAGGGCTACGAACCGACCTATAACGGACTCGACATCGTAAACGAAACGACCGAAGTCGAGATCGAGTACACCTCGGTCTCCGGCACGAAGACATGGGTGGACGACGATGACGCGGCGGGCGCGCGCCCGGATTCCATCACCGTCTACCTGCTGCGAAACGGCAGCGTCTACAGCACCAAGGTGGTCACCGAGGCGGACGGATGGGCCTACTCCTTCAAGAACCTGCCCACCTCCGACGGCCTGACCACGCACTACACTTACTCCATCAGCGAGAAGATGGTGCCGGGCTACGTGCGCTTCATCAGCGGCAGCAACCTGACCAATACCTATGTGCCGCCGGAGGAGCCGCCGCGCCCGCCCAAAAAGCCCCCGTATACGCCCGAGAACTGGGAGAACCTGATCACCCTTCTGGACGAGGAGGTCCCGCTCTACGGCGGCCTGCTCAAGACCGGAGAGAAGATCCTTGCCTATCCGTTCGTGTTCGCAGGCATCGGCCTTCTCGCCGTGCTGGTGGTGGTGCTGGATCGCCGCAAGCGCAAGTCCAGGGGCAGCAAGTGAGGAAAGCGCGCCGGGGCGCCGCAAAGCGCCCCGGCACAACAAAACGGAGGTGCGATCAAGATGAGAACGATTCTTCGGATACTTGCGATCATGATGGCGCTTGCTCTGTTGGGCGGCGCGCTTACCTCGGCGGAGTCCGCTGCCACCTGGAGCAACGGTCAGTCGCCCCAGCAGCCCTACAAGGGTGTGCCGCCGGTCGATCTGACCAAGAAACTGGGATACATGGTGCTCGATCCGCTCAACAATGAGAACGTCGACACCGCGATCAATTCCCTCATCATCTACCTGCCGCGAACCGACGTCCAGGCGGGTGACGGAGCGCTCAGGCTGTATGAGAAGGGCGTCAAGGCGCCGATTCAGGAGGTTTCATTCGCCGACAGCGCGCGGGTGACCGTCGCGCCGATCGACGCGGATACCCTCGCCTGGCTGTTCTGGGAGAGCGGCGTCCAATTCACGGTGGCGATCGACAATTCCCTCGACGGAGACAAGACCTACACCGCGTCGCTCGACCCGAACTGCATCGTCGCGCCGGAATACGGCGTCGGCAATTCCGAACTTAACGGCGCGAAGGGCTGGACCTTTACGACCAAGGTGACCTCCGGCGTCCTCAAGCTGAAGCGCTCGGGCCAAGCGATTCCCAGGGTGGGCGACAGCGTGGCGGTCGAAGTCAGAATGGGCGAAGGCGCGGCCTCCGCGATGATCTTCTCAGGGAGCGATGCGCTCACCTCGGAGGACGAACCGCTGACCCAGAGCGGAACCCTGACCGGACACTACGCAAAGGAAGGTCCGGTCGACTGGGGCGTCGCGTTGATGGACGCGTCGGGGCAGTTCATATCGATCTACCACTACAAGGAGGAAATCCTGCCCCAGGCGGCGGAATCCGCGGGCTGACAAACATTTG
>JAAYZL010000605.1 GCA_012514855.1 Clostridiales bacterium | reverse complement strand
TGAAGCTCCACCAACTCCTTGCTGATCGCGAGCCCTAGCCCCGCCCCATCGTGTGGGCGGCGCGGCGAGCCATCGACCTGCCGGAACTCTTGAAACGCTTTCCCCAAGTTTTCCGGTGCGATGCCGGAGCCCGTGTCTTGTACGCTGATCACTGCCTCGTCGCTCGATACCCCGATGCGTACGGCCACCCCGCCCCGACTCGTGAAGCGGGCCGCGTTGGATAACAGGTTCAGCACAACCTGTCGAATGCGTGCTTGATCAACGGCGGCCATCACGGTCGCCTCAGGGATGACCGTATCCAGCGTGAGGTGCTTGCTGTCGAGCAGCGGTTTTACGATCTCTGCGGCGGTCTCGACCACTTGGCAGAGATCGACCTCCTCGATGTATAGACCCAGACGGCCGGCCTGCAGTCGCGCCAGGTCGAGGATATCCTCGATGAGCGATAGCATGTGCCGGCCGACGCGGTGGATGTCCAAGACATCGCGGCGAAAGGGGGAAGGGAGGCGCTCGCCATACGCCTCGGGAGAAAAGGCGATCGTCTCGCTAAAGCCGAGGATGAGGTTCAGCGGGGTGCGTAGCTCGTGACTGATGCGGACCGCGAGCTCCTCCTTGAAACGTTGCGCCTCCTCGGCGAGGCGTCTCGCGCGGTACAGCTCGGCGTTGGCGCGTTCGAGCCGCTCCGTGGTTAGATCGAGCATCCGAATGGTGCGATTGAGCTCACCCCTGCTGGCGCGAAGCTGTTCCAGCCGCTGCTGCGACTCGCGCACGGCGTTCGATGCGATCTCCAGCGCGCCGTACTGGCTGGACGAGCCGAGCACCGCGATGATGGTAGCCAGGAGGTTGGTGCTCACGATCAGCAAGATGGGCTGCCCGGCGGTGTCTATGCCAAGGCCGATCGCTGAGACAACCTGCCAGATCAGGGCGGTAACGGCAGCCGCCACCGCGCCCGCGGGGCCCACGCAGGCACCGGCGAACGAGATGCCCAAGACGAACATGAACCCGATATTCGCGTCGCGCAGGCAGAACTGCATCCATCCTACGGTGACGTGGAGTATCGCGGTCACGACGGCCGCATGACCCAGCGGGGTGCGCACACTAGAGGCCGCCATGAGTCCCAGCGCGACGATGATGGCGAGCAGCCCCAACGCCTGTAGGGGCGTGATGGCGCCATCGGTTACGGTGATCCCGATCCAGACCAGGGCGCCGGATATCGCGAGGAGGAGAATCCCCACAATCGGGCCCTGGCCGAGGTACTCTAGCAAAGTGTTGATGCGGCGTATCTCGTGCCGCCAACTGAAGGAATCTGTGAACATGGTGAGCGCCTCCCTGTCCTCACCTGAGGACGAGCGTCAGCCGGTACAGACCATCCACTCCAGTCGCAGCGTTGTCGATCATACACCAGCATGTTGCTGTGTCCAACACGGCGTCCACACCGTCTTGTCACGTTTCCAACGCAACTCCGACGCGGGGTGTAGACCCTAGCGCTAGGCCACGCTACCGCATGGGTTGCAGGACCACTGGCGGGGACTTGCATTCAGCCCGCGAAGGCGGGCCTTGCCGAGCTCGGTACGCGTCCAAGGCGTAGCCTTGGGACCGTCGTTAGCGCCTGACTTTGGTCAGCGACGTGCTCGCTCGGCTGAGTGGCTCGAATCTTGGATAGCCCCCGGCGCTGTTCCGCTGGACGAGGGGGTTGCTTGGCGCTACAGTAGCCTCGGTCACGGCGGAGGACACACGGATCGCATCACGCGAGCGGAGGGAAGTATGTCCATAACAGAGTGGCGCGGTATCTTTGCCATTCCCATGACGCCCTTTGACGCGCACGATCGCATCGATGAGGAGACGCTGCGGGCCGATATCCAGTTCTGCATCGACAGCAAGGTGGGCGGGATCATCTCCCCCGTGATGGT
>JAAYZL010000110.1 GCA_012514855.1 Clostridiales bacterium | reverse complement strand
GCAGCGCTACGGCGACCGGATGAGCGACAACGGCGTGCGATTCAAATTCATTTGAATCGCACGGTCGCGCAGCGACTTGGTTTCCCAAAGGGAAACCAACCTTGTGGGGGCGGAAAAGCGACCGGCAAGCCTGCCGCCGAATAAATCAGCGGTTACCCAGGACGCTCGAGGTCAAAACCGTCTTGACCGACGCGGAGCTCCGCGCGCTCTGCTTGGAGAAAAACGCCGAATACCGGGCGGTCCTGTCGATTTCGACGCTCGGCTGGAACGGCAACAATCTGCTCGCGGGGGCGGGCGTCCCGACCGGCTGCGCGCTCCGGCTCGGCTGACTTTACACCCCGCCCAAAACGTGCTATAATGGCAGGGCATTTCTAGACAAGGGGGATACGGATTTGGAGTTTGACCGCATGGACGTCGAGGAGATCAAGCAGTCCATACGCAATAAGCTGGAGAACAACTGCGGCTGCGAATTGAGCGACGCGACCCCGCAGCAGCTCTATCAGGCCGTCGCGCACACGGTCCGCGACGAGGTCATGCGCAGGCGAACGGCGTCGCGCGGCGTGCGCAAGGCCGAGCGCAAGAAGAAGGTCTACTACCTGTGCGCGGAGTTTCTGACCGGGCGCGCGCTGCACGCGAACATCGTCAACCTCGTCAACGAGGAGAACTACCGCCTGGCGCTCAAGGAGCTGAACATCGACTCGGACGCGATCTTCGAGCTGGAGCCGGAGCCGGGCCTCGGAAACGGCGGCCTCGGCAGGCTCGCGGCGTGCTTCCTGGACGCCCTGACGACGATGAACCTGCCCGCGATGGGCTGCACGATCCGCTACGAATTCGGGCTGTTCCGACAGAAGCTGATCGACGGCTACCAGGCCGAGGTGCCGGACAACTGGCTCGAATCCGGCAACATCTGGGAGATTCCGCGCCCCGACCAGATGGTCGAGGTGCACTTCGGCGGCTACTTGCAGGAGTACACCGAGAACGGGCGGCTCAAGTACCGCCACCTCGACTACAAGACCGTCGAGGCCGTGCCCTACGACATCCCGATCGTCGGCTACGACACGTCGCTGGTCAACATGCTGCGCGTGTGGTCGGCGCGCTCGAAGCAGCGCATCGACATGGCGTCGTTCAACTCCGGCCAGTACATAAAGGCCATGGAGGAGCGCGAGCTCGCCGAGGTCATCTCGAAGGTGCTCTACCCCAACGACGGCAACTACGAGGGCAAGGAGCTCCGGCTCAAGCAGCAGTATTTCTTCTCGTCGGCGTCGGTTCAGTTCGCGGTCAACGACTTCGTCAAGGTCTACGGCTACGACTGGCGGATCTTCCCGGACAAGGTCGCGATCCACATCAACGACACGCACCCGGCGATCGCGATTCCGGAGCTGATGCGCATCTTCGTCGACGAATACGAGCTCCCGTGGGAAGTGGCGGAGGATCTGTGCCGCCGGACGTTCGCGTACACGAACCACACCGTCATGCAGGAGGCGCTCGAGCGCTGGCCGGAGGACATGCTGCGCGTGCAGCTTCCGAGGCTCCACATGATCCTGAGCGAGATGAACCGCAGGCTCTGCGAGAAGCTCTGGGGCAAGTTCCCCGGCCAGTGGGACCGCATCGCGCAGATGTCGATACTCGCCTACGGGCAGGTGCACATGGCGAACCTCGCGGTCGCCTCGACGCACGCGGTCAACGGCGTGTCGGCGATCCACACGGATATCTTGAGGCGCCAGACCTTCCGGGATTACGCCATGCTTGAGCCGAACAAATTCCTGTCGATCACCAACGGCATCACGCACAGGCGCTGGCTCATGCAGGCGAATCCGGGGCTGTCGTCCCTCATCGACGAGGCGATCGGCGACGCGTGGCGCAAGGACCCGGAGCGCCTCGAAGACCTGCTGCCGTTCCGCGAGGACGCCGCGTTCCGCGAGAAATTCGAAGCGGTCAAGCGGCAAAACAAGGAGCGGCTCTCGCGCCACGTGCTCAAGCAGCAGTGCGCCCTGATCGACCCGAACACGATCTTCGACGCGCAGGCGAAGCGCCTGCACGAGTACAAGCGGCAGCTCATCAACGCGCTCGGCATCCTCATGATGTACAACCAGATCGACGGAAACCCCGACATGCAGTTCGCGCCGCGCACGTTCCTGTTCGGCGCGAAGGCGTCGCCGGGCTACTACCGCGCGAAGCTCATCATCAAGCTGATCAACGCGATCGGCGAGCTCGTCAAAAAGCACCCGCGCGCGTCGAAGCTGATCAACGTCGTGTTCCTGGAGAACTACTGCGTGTCGCTCGCCGAGCTGCTCATGCCCGCGGCGGACGTCTCGGAGCAGCTCTCGACCGCCGGCAAAGAGGCCAGCGGCACCGGCAACATGAAGTTCATGATGAACGGCGCGGTGACGGTCGGCACGATGGACGGCGCGAACTGCGAGATCTTCGACGCCGTCGGCAAGGACAACATCTACATCTTCGGGCTGAACGCCGAGGAGGTCGAGCAGGGCTACTCGAAGTACCGCGCGAGCGAAATCTACGAGACGAACCCCGCGATCCGGCACGCGCTCGAGCAGTTGATCAACGGCCAGTTGTCGCCCGACAACCCGGTGCTGTTCCAGGAGCTCTACCACGCGCTTCTGTTCGGCGACGGCTGCGGCATGGCCGACCCGTACTTCGTCTTGAAGGACCTGCCTGCGTTCCTGTCGACGCAGCGCCGCGTCAGCGAGGACTATATGAACCGCGAGAAATGGCTCAAAATGACGATCACGAACACCGCGAAGTCCGGAATTTTCGCCGCCGACCGGACGATCGCCGAGTACAATGCAAAGATCTGGCGGCTCGAGCCGCTCGAACTGTGATCCTCCACGACTCGCGCGACCCGGCCTTCCGGCAGCCCGGAGGCGCGCTCCCCGCGGGCGGCACGGTCTCGCTGTCGATCCGCGCGGACGGCGCGAAGTCGGCGACGCTGAGGATGTGGAAGGATGGGCGCGAGAGGAAGGTGCCGATGGCGCGCTTCGGCGGCGACCTGTTCCGCTGCGAGGCCGACCTCCCGAAGCATCCGGGAAATCTGTGGTACTTCTTCATCCTCGACTACGGCGACCACACCGTCTACTACGGCAACGCGCGCGACCTGTGCTACGGCGAGGGCGCGTGCTATTCCCACGAGCCGCCGAGCTACCAGGTCACGCTCTACGACCCGGCGTTCGAGGTTCCTTCCTGGCTTCGCGACGGCATGATGCTGCAGATCATGCCCGACCGCTTTTATCGCAGCGGCCCGCCCAACCCCGAAGCGCTCGCGCCGGGCGCGTACCTGCACGGGGACTGGTTCGACTGGCCGCATCTGAACCTCGGGCTCGACGTGCTCGAGCGCTCGGGAAACGACTTCTTCGGCGGCAACCTCCGGGGCATTCTCGAAAAGCTCCCGTACATCGAGGGCCTCGGCGTTTCCGCGATCTACCTGAACCCGATCTTCCGCTCGCCGTCGAACCACAAGTACGACACCGCGAATTACCACGAGATCGACCCGTCGTTCGGAACCGAGGAGGACTTCCGCGCGCTCGTCGAGGCGGCCAAGGCGCGCGGCATCCGCGTGATCCTCGACGGCGTGTTCTCGCACATCGGCGCGGACAGCGTGTACTTCAACAAATACGGAACCTACGGCGAGAAGACCGGCGCGTACCGCGATCCGGGGAGCCCATTCTGGCCGTGGTTCCGCTTCCGCAAGTGGCCGGACGAGTACGAGAGCTGGTGGGGATTCAGGACGCTGCCGAACGTCGAGGAGATGGAGGAGAGCTACCGCCAATTCATCAACGGCGCGCGCGGCGTCGTCGCGAAGTGGCTCCGGGCGGGCGCGGCCGGCTGGCGGCTCGACGTTGCGGACGAATTGCCGATGCCGTTTCTCCGCGAGCTCCGGCGGCGCGCGAAGAGGGTCGACCCGGACGCGGCGATCATCGGCGAGGTGTGGGAGGACCCGACGAACAAGATCTCCTACGGCGAGGCGCGCTGTTACTGCGAGGGCGACACGCTCGACAGCGCGATGAACTACCCGCTGCGCGAGGCCGCGTTCGACTTCCTGACCGGAAAGTCCGACGCCACCCGGCTCGCGCGCAGGATCGAGGCTCTGCGGGAGTCGATGCCCAAGCCGTTCTTCTACGCGATGATGAATTTGCTCGGCAGCCACGACAAGCCGCGCGCGATCAACGTGCTCGCCGACTGCGGCAACATGCAGCCCGAGCGGAGGTACCGCTTCCCGCTGGAATTGACCGACGAGCAGTACGCGCGCGGACGGCGGCGGCTGATCGAGGCGTGGCGGCTCGTGTGCGCGCTGCCGGGCATGCCGAGCCTGTACTACGGCGACGAGGCGGGGCTTACCGGCATGGCCGACCCGTTCTGCCGGCGCGCGTACCCGTGGGGGCGCGAGGACAAGGAGCTCGTCGAGCGGTTCCGGGAGATCGCGCAAAAGCGCAGGGCGTCCCGGGCGCTCCGGACGGGCGGCCTGCGGCTGATTCCCGAGGGCGCGGACGCGCTCAGGATCGAGCGGTTCATCGAGGGCGGGGCGGATGTCTTCGGGCAACCCGCGGAGGACGAAGTCGCCGTCGTGCGCATCGACCGGAGCGGATTGTAAGACAAAAGCGGGATGGGGGAGAACCCCCGTCCCGCAGTATTTTTGGAATCCTTCCCGGCCGCCGCCGGGATCGAGCGCTCAGTCGCCCTTCTTGATCGCCGCCGAAATCGCCCCGAACACCAGCGCCGCGATCGGCCACACGATCCATGTGATGCCCCATTTCCCGCTCAAAAAGCTCCAGCCGAGGTAAATCGCGACGACGATCGGCCAGTAGACGCCGCCGATGCGCTCCTCGTGCCGATTCTTGCGGATCTCGCGCTCCTCGAACTCGCCCTCGCCGAGCAGCCGGTCCATGCTCGATTTGACCGCGCCCGCGGTGATGAACAGGTACACGGCGATCGCGGCGATCGCGAGCAGCGCGCCGACGAGCGGCACCGTCGTCGTGTTCGGCGCGTTCGAGATGCCCGCGAAGACCAGCGGCAGCGGGCACAGCACGCACAGCACGACGCCCGCGACGATCTTCGCGGCGAACGCGCCCGCGTTCAGCCGCTTTTTCTCGCGCACGACGCCCGCGACGCCGTATTCCAGCTCGAAATCGCGCCTCTCGAAGTGCTTGAACCGCTCCATGCGCAGCCCGTTCGCGATGAAGGTCGCGATCGCGGCCGCGGCCAGGAGAAGCAGCGCCGCAATGCCGATGCCGCTCGCCATGCCCTCGGTGAGCGCGCTTCCCCACACGCCCTCCTCCCGGAGCGCCGTCAAAAGGACCAGCGGCACCGGCGACAGTATGCACAGCATCACGCCGAGGCCGACGCGCCTCCCGAACGACGCGCTCGTCTCGAGGTACTCGTTCGCCTCCTGCAGCGACACGCGCCGGATGCCCTCCGAATCGCCTGCCGAATACTCGACCTCCTCGATGTCGTCCTTCAACAGGTAGTCCGTCGTGACGCCGAAGATCTTCGCGAGCTCCAGGATCTTGTTGATGTCCGGGATGCTGACCGCGCTCTCCCACTTTGAGATGGACTGCCTGGACACGCTCGCCTTCTCCGCAAGCTCCTCCTGCGACCAGCCGTTTTTCTTTCTGAGCGTCAAAATCTTTTCCGAAAGGATCATGCCTTCCCCCTCCATTCCCGCACCCCTCGGCGCTGGGGTAATCATACCAAAAAACGCGGTTGCGCGAAAGCAAGCGCGCTTGACAATTCGGCGCGCGGCGGTTGCACTTTTGAAATTTCCCCGCTACCTTCAAAAAAAACCGGGCCGAAGCCCGGAATTTTCAGTCCATCGCCAGCACGTGCTTGATGCCGACGGCGTTCTTCGCGTTCTCCAGCGCCTGCAGGGCGTCCGCAAGCGGGTAGCGGTGCGTGATCACGCCCTTGACGTCGAGCAGCCCCTGCCCGGCGAATTCGACGACCTTTCGCATCTGCGCGATGCTCGAGCGCGTCGAGCCGGTCAGGTAGAGCTCCTTGTAGTGGACGAGGTTCGTGTTGATCGGAACCGGCTGTCTGTCCTCCGGCACGCCGCCGAAGAAGTTCACGCGGCCGCCGTAGTTCATCAGCGGAAGCATCGCGGCCTGCACCGCCGGAACCGGGCACGCGACGATCGCCACGTCGAGCCCGCGCCCGCCGGTCTTTTGCATCACGTACTGCGCGGGGTCTCCCGGAACGGTCTCTATGTACGGGAACAGCGCCTTGAGCATCGAGAGCCTGTCCTCCGACAGGTCGTTCACGATCACGCGCGCGCCGGCCATATGGAGAAGCTGCGCGTGCATCGCGCCGATCGGCCCCGCGCCGACGACGAGCGCCCAGTCGCCGGGCTTCACGAAGCACTTCGTGAACCCGTTGTACGCGCAGGACAGCGGCTCCGCGACCGCGGCCTCCT
>JAAYZL010000109.1 GCA_012514855.1 Clostridiales bacterium | reverse complement strand
CAGATGAAGCCCGAGGTGCAGACCGCGGCGATGGAGGACCTGATCGCGCGCGGGGTCGACGGCATCATCTGCCAGGCCTACGACCAGGCGTCGATGGAGCTCTCGATCCAGATGGCGCAGGACGCGGGCATCCCGGTCGTCTCGTTCGTCAACGTCGCGGCCGGCGACATACTCTATCCGTCGGTCGAAATCTCCGAGGAAGCGGGCGCGATCGAGATGGGCCGCATCGTCGGCGAGAAGTTCAAGGAGACTTTCCCGGATACAAAGGTCAAGCTCGTGACCATCAGCGACCCGTCGGTCGAGTGGGCGCACAACCAGCGCACGCTCGCGTTCATCAAGGGCTTGCAGGAGGTCCACCCGGACCTCGAGCACGTGTTCAACGGCGGCAAGTCCGACCGCGAGATCGCGTACGCGACGATGGAGGACGTGCTGCAGCGCGATCCGGGCGTCAACGTCGTGTTCGGCTACGACGCGGAGAACGGGCTCGGCGCGATGGCGGCGCTCGAGGCCGCCGGCAGGGGACAGGCGGAGGAGTACGTCGCCAAGACCGAGATGGTCGCGTCGGTCGACGGCTCGACCCCCGAAATCCTCGCGGTCATGGACCCGGGCACCTCCTATGTCGGCACGCTGGCGCTGCGCCCGCGCGAGAACGCGCGCGCGTGCGTCGACCTGATGCTCAAGGTCATCCACGGCGAGGTCGACATGCGCGACAACACGCAGAACATCAAGATTCCGTCGTTCGTCATCAACTGCTGGGACATGGACATCGAGGCGACCGAGAAGTTCATGCTCGACGAGTGGGACATCGTGCTCGACATCAAGGCCGAATTGGGCCTGTAAGTTTTCGACGGCACCTGCCGGGGAACCTGTTCCCCGGCAGGTGTTTAACGGAGGGAGCCGATGCAGGGCGAAACCATCCTGGAGATGCGGGGGATCGTCAAGCAATACCCCGGCGTAACGGCGCTGAAGGGCGTCGACTTTTCGGCGCGGCGGAACGCCGTGCACTGCCTGGTCGGCGAAAACGGCGCCGGGAAATCGACGCTGATCAAGATACTGACCTGCGTCGAGCGCATGACCGAGGGCTCGATCGTCTTCGACGGCAGGCCCTTTTTGGGGCGCACCGTCCGCGACGCGATGAACGCGGGCATCAGCACCGTCTATCAGGAGCTGAACATCGTAAACCAACTGACCGTCGCGGAAAATTTGACGCTCGGGCGCGAGAAAAACCGCCTCGGGGTACTCAAAAAGACGACCTCGTGCGGCGCGTTCGACATGCTGCGCGAGTTCGCGCCGGACATCGCGCTCTCCCGCCGCGTGTCGATGCTGAGCTTCGCGGAGAAGCAACTGCTGGAGATCGTCAAGGCCGTCAGCGCCGACGCGAAGCTCGTCATCATGGACGAGCCGACGGCCGCGCTCTCCCGAAGGGAGTCCGAGCGGCTGTACGACGCGGTGCGCAAGCTGAAGGCGCGCGGCATCGCGGTCATCTACATATCGCACGTGCTGGACGACATCTTCACCATCGGCGACGAGGTCACGGCGCTTCGCGACGGGAGCGTCGTCGGCACGCGCGACGTTCCGAAGACCACGCGCGAGGAGCTCGTCGAGATGATGGTCGGCAAGGTCGTGCACAGCAAGTACGCGGGCGGCCGCCGGCCGTCGGAGGCGCTCCTCGAGGCGCGCGAGCTCTCCACGAAGTCGGTTCGCGCGCTGAATTTCCGCGTCCGGAAGGGCGAGATATTCGGCTTCTACGGCCTGCGCGGCGCGGGCAAGAGCGAGACGGCGCGCGCGGTCATGGGCCTCGACCGGCTGACGGGCGGGCAGCTCCTCCTCGAGGGGAAGCCCGCGAGTATCCGGAGCCCCGGACAGGCGATGCGCCTCGGCATCGCGATGGTTCCGGAGGAGCGCCTGACCGAGGGGCTGTTCATGAAGCTGTCGGTGTCGGACAACATCGCGGTCACGAACTACAAAGACGCGAGCCGCTTTTGCATCGTCCGCGAGAGGCACAAGGCCGCGGTCGCCGAGAAATTCGTGCGCGACCTCAACATCAAGGTGCACAGCGTCCGGCAGCGCGCGAGCACGCTCTCCGGCGGCAATCAGCAGAAGGTCGTCATCTCGAAGTGCCTGAACGCGCGGACGGAGCTGCTCATGCTCGACGAGCCGAGCCGGGGCATCGACGTCGGCGCGAAGGAGGAGATTTACGCGATCATCCGCTCGCTGGCCGCGCGGGGCGTCGGAATCCTCGTGTTCTCGTCGGAATACGAGGAGATCGCCGCGCTGTGCGACCGCGTCGCGCTGATGGTCGACGGAAAAATCGCCGCGATCCTCAAAAACGACGAGCTCAACATACGCGACGTGCACATGCTGATCATGGGCAAAGGAGACGTGGAATGAACCGCAGATGGAAATTCGACAAATCGAACTATCAGAAGCTGGTCATCGTCGGCGTGCTGCTGCTGATCATGCTGGCGCTCGCGGTGCTGAGCCGCGAGTTTCTGACGGTCGCGAACATCACGAACGTGCTCAGGCAGACGGCGGCGACGATCATCGCGGGCTGCGCCGTGACGATGCTGATGGTCTCGGGAAACTTCGACCTGTCGATCGGCTCGATCATGGCGATCGCCGGCACGATGTCCGCGATCTTCGTCACCTGGGGGATTCCGAACCTGCCGGCGATCCTGCTGTCGGTTCTGATCGGCACGCTCGTCGGCCTCATCAACGGATTCCTCGTGATTTTGCTGAACGTGCCGTCGATCATCGCGACGCTGGGCACGATGTACGCCGTGCGCGGCGTCGCGTGGGTCATCACCGGCGGAAACTCCATCAGCCGCGGGCTCGGCAAGGGCTTCACCGTGCTCGGCCGCAGCTACGTGGGCCCGCTGCCGCTGAGCATCCTCCTGACCGCGGCGATCTTCGCGCTGTTCTACTTCATCCAGCACAAGACGCTGCTCGGCAAATACTCCTACGCGATCGGCGGCAACCGACGCACGGCGCTCTTGAGCGGCATCAACGTCAACCTCGTCGGCGTCGCGCTCTACGTGCTCGTCGGCACGCTCTCGGCGTTCGCGGGCGCGATGATGGCCTCGCGGCTCGGCGTCGGCAACGCGAACATCGGCGTCGGGTTCAAGTTCGACGTCGTCGTCGCGGTCGTGCTGGGCGGCACGAGTCTGGAGGGCGGCGAGGGCTCGGTGTTCGGCATGCTGGTCGGCGCGCTGATCGTCGGCTTCATCGCGAACGGGCTGAATCTCCTGGGCGTGCACTCGTTTTATCAGGACATCGTAAAGGGCGTGGTGCTGGTCGGTGCGGTGCTCCTGGACAGGGTGCTGCAGGCCCGCATCCGCCAATAGGAGGGGAGCGCATGTTTGAATACAGAATCGCGTACGGCTGCTGGCTGAACGACTCGCGGACGAAGCCGATCCCGGACGAGGACTGGCCGTCGATCAAAATCGACGGGGACACGCTGGAGTCGCTGGATCAGACGATGGAGTTTCTCAAAAGCGCCGGGTACAACTGCCTCGACGTGTTCGGGCTGATCACGAACCACAGCTGGGAGGACGACATTTCTTCCACCGTCGGCGGCGAGCGGAGGCAAAGGGTCCGGCAGGTGATCGACATCGTGCACCGGCACGGGCTCAGGCTGATCTACGGCCTCGGCGTCTACAGCTGGGGCTTCGACGGCATCATCGCGCGCAACGAGAAGGTCCGCGGAACGTCCGCGCAGGCGATGTGCGGAAGCTCCGAGGAGGCGGACGCGATCATGCGCAAGGTGATCGACTTCGTCGGCGACACCTTCGACGTCGACGGCTTCCACCTCGAGGCCGCCGACCAGGGCCGCTGCGAGTGCGAGCGCTGCCGGGGTTTTGAAAGCGACATCGACTACTACAACGCCATCAACGCGCGCACGGCCCGCTACATACGAAGCCGCTGGCCGGAGAAGCTCCTGCTCGTCAACACCTCCGGCTACCTCGCGTGGGGGGATGTGTTCAATCAGGAGCAGCTCGGAAAGATCCGGGAGCTCGGGCGCGAGATCGACGTCTTCATCGACGTCGGCAGCCACGGCCTGTTCGTCGATCCCGGCGGCCGGGCGGCGTTTTTAAAGGACTTTCCCGCGTCGTTCGGCACCGCGAACGGCTTCTGGATCTACCCGCCGCAGCGCTGGGACCGGCTGCGCTTTTTGATTCCGCACCACAACGAGAACTACCGGACGCTGAAATCCGTCTACGGGGACGGCGGCCGAAGCTGCGAGCTGTACCTGTCGCCGATCGTCAATCCCGGCGTTGAGATCACGCTCCTGTGCAACGGCCTGTTCCTCAAAAATCCCGATTCGGCCGTCGCGGAAAACCTCCGCCGCGCGGTCGACACGCTGTATGAGCCCGCGACGGATAGGCAGCGCGAGCGCATCGCCGCGATCTTCGACGGCGCCGAGCGGCTGTTCTTCGACTGCTGGCACCCGGAGCGCGACCGGTCGCTTCCGGAAGAACTCTCCGACGGCGTCGAGCACATCTTCACTTGGTCGAGGGAGCACCCGGAGCTCGCGCGGCCCGGCGAGCTGTTTCTGGAGCCGCTGTTCGGCGTCGGCCCCGGCTTCCCGTGCTACCTGACCGTGCACTTCGACAGAGAGGGGCGCAAAAAATACCGCGAGGGAATGGAAGGGCTTCTGAACCTCACGCGGGAGGCGATCGCGGAGCAGCCATCGGAGCGCCTCGAGAGGGTCGGGCGCTGCATCGAGGGCGTGCTCAACGACATCGACCTCGCGGAAAGGACGGTTTCCCAATAAAAAGGAAGGGATTACAAGGTGTTCGCCGGCGCGTTTTCGAGCGGCGTGCTCAGGTGCCGCTGTATTTTAAACAGCGCCGCGCGGCGACCTTGTCGACACGCCGGCCGCCCCTTCGGGGGCGGTTTTCGTTTGGAAAAACCTTTGGAATTGTGGTATAATAAGGGCAGAGGTGATTTCGATGGGCATTTTGAACGCCATCATGGTTCCGCATCCGCCGCTGATCGTCCCCGAGGTCGGGCGCGGCGAGGAGAGGAAGATTCAGCGGACGATCGACGCCTTCCGCGAGGCGGCGCAATTCGCCTTCGACGCGAGGCCGGACGCGATCGTGATAACAACGCCGCACAGCGCGGTATACGCCGACTGGTTCCACATCTCGCCCGGATCAAGGGCGACGGGCAGCTTCGCGAAGTTCGGGGCGGGCGGCGTCCGCGTCGACGCGCGGTACGACGAGGAGCTCGTCCGCGCGCTGTGCCGGCTCGCGCGGGAGCGGGGGTTCCCGGCCGGCACCGAAGGGCAGAAGGGCGATTCGCTCGACCACGCGACGATGATCCCGCTGTACTTTCTCAGGCAGGCGTATGGGGATCGGCCGCTGCCGCCGGTCGTTCGCGCGGGGCTTTCCGGGCTTCCGCTGACCGACCACTACCGGCTCGGCACGCTGATCCGCGACGCTTCGGAGATGCTCAACCGCCGCGTGTGCGTCGTCGCGAGCGGCGACCTGTCCCACCGGTTGAGGGAGGACGGGCCCTACGGCTTCCGCCCGGAGGGGCCGGAATACGACGCGCGCATCATGGATGTGATGGGCCGCGCGGCGTTCGGGGAGCTGTTCGACTTCTCCGGGGCGTTCTGCGAGGCGGCGGGGGAGTGCGGCCACCGCTCGTTCGCGATCATGGCCGGGTGCTTCGACGGCGTTTCGGTCAGGGCGACCGCGCTGTCCTACGAGGGGCCGTTCGGCGTCGGCTACGGCGTGTGCCTGTTCGCGCCGGGGGAAAGAGACGACTCCCGCCGCTTCCTCGACGCCGCGTTGAAAAAGGAGGCGGAGCGGTTGCGGGAGCGCAAGGGCGGCGAAGACGCCTATGTGCGGCTCGCGCGGCTGACGGTCGAGACGCACGTAAGGACCGGCCGCCGCGCGAAGCTGCCGGACGGGCTGCCCGCGGAGCTTGCAAACCGCCGCGCCGGGGTGTTCGTGACGCTGCACAAGAACGGCCAGCTCCGCGGCTGCATCGGCACGACGTCGCCGACCGCGCCGAGCGTCGCAGAGGAGATCCTGCGCAACGGCGTCTGCGCGTGCAGCGAGGACCCGCGCTTTTCGCCGGTGTCGGCGGACGAATTGCCGCTGATCGAGTACAGCGTCGACGTGCTCGGAAATGCGGAGCCGATCGGCTCGCCGGATTTGCTGGATGTCAAGCGCTACGGCGTGATCGTCTCGAACGGCCGCCGCCGGGGGCTGCTGCTTCCCGACCTCGACGGCGTCGACACGGTGGATGAGCAGATCGCGATCGCGAAGCGCAAGGCGGGCATCGAACGGGGCGAATCGGTGCAATTGCAGCGCTTCGAGGTGGTGCGCCATGTCTGACGCGGTCTGCCCGGTCTGCTTCCGGCACTGCCGGTTGAGGGAGGGGCAAGTCGGCTTCTGCCGCGCGCGCAAAAACGAAGGCGGCAGGAGCATTAGCCTGAACTACGCAAAGGTCACGTCCGTCGCGCTCGACCCGATCGAAAAAAAGCCGCTCGCGCGGTTCTGCCCGGGCTCGATGATCTTGTCGGTCGGGAGCTTCGGCTGCAACATGGACTGCCCGTTCTGCCAGAACGAATCGTGCTCCCGCGCGGACGAGCACTCGGTCGAATGGCGAGTTCTGCCGCCGGACGAGCTCGCGCTGCTCGCGGAAAAACTCCGGCCGCGCGGCAATATCGGCGCGGCGTTCACGTACAACGAGCCGATGATCGGCTTCGAGTACGTGCGCGACGCGGCGAGGGCGGTGCGCGGCCGGGGCATGAAAAACGCGGTTGTGACGAACGGCGCGGTCTCGCTGGACGCGCTCCGGGAAGTGCTGCCCTATGTCGACGCGTTCAACATCGACCTCAAGGGGTTCGCCGATTCGTGGTATCGCGCGCTCGGCGGCGACCTTTCCACGGTGAAGGCGTTTATCCAAGAGGCCGCGAAATGCGCGCACGTCGAGCTCACGACGCTCGTCGTGCCCGGCGGGAACGATTCGGAGGGCGAGATGCGCGCGCTGTCGGGGTGGGTCGCGTCGGTCGACAGGGCCATCCCGCTGCACATCACGCGGTTCTTCCCGCGCCGCAAGATGCTCGACCGCGCGCCGACCGACGTCAACCTATTGAAGAGGCTCGCCGGGGTCGCGCGGGAAAACCTCGAGACCGTGCTGCTCGGGAATGTATGATTATTCGAAGGTCATCTTCTGCCGCTCCGTTGCGACTTTGATTGCCGAAGGCAATCAAACCCCACTTTGTCGCTCTCCGCTCGACGTAGCGCTGCTACGCCTCGCTCCGGCTCCTTGCCGGGAACAAAAATCCCTCGCCGGATTCCACGACTTCTGTAGTGAGTGGAGCACTGGTTCTGCATCGAAAATCCCTCGGTCCTTTGGAGGCATTCATATTCTTCCTTGGTATCAATGGCGATTTTGAAGCCTCCCGTCCATGCGTTGGCGTCCGGGATGGCCTGCTGGAGCGAGCCCGGCACGCTCTCCTGCGCCGTTGTGACCGTGAACACATCCTGCATCTCTTTCACCAGCTTTATCGATATACCAAAAAAGGCGATCGTCCCGCCCCTCCGTATGCCGCGGGTCGTCCCGCGGTTCCCGGGGAGCGCGCTGACACCCATGCGCCGGCGGAAATGAAGCGCACCCGCGGGCGCCGATCCGGTTCGACCGGCTTCGCGGCGCATTT
>JAAYZL010000604.1 GCA_012514855.1 Clostridiales bacterium | reverse complement strand
GAAATCGGATATAGAATTACGCAGACAATCCCGGAGCTCGCCAATACATCCGTTTATATTCTGGCACATCACGAGCGGTGGGACGGGACCGGATACCCCAGAGGGCTATGCGGCGAGGAGATCCCTCTTGCAAGCAGGATTATCGCGGTGGTCGACGCATACGAGGTGATAATATCCGGAAGGAACTACCGTCCGGCTCGCAGCAAGGAGGAGGCCAAAGCGGAATTAATCCGGTGTTCCGGGACACAGTTCGACCCCAATATCGTCGATACGTTTATCAAGTTGCTTGAGTCCATGGACAATGATAGATGAGATTGAGGGGGCTTCTCGGCGAATCCCGGCGGCTTTTGCAAACCCGATCTGACGAAAATTCATCTCGCCGGCGCGCGCGCCTTGGGCACCGGGGCGTCCGGTCAGATGAACTTCTCCCTTCGCGACGGCCGGGAAGCCTCGCGCTTGTCGTATGCGGATTCCACGAGTCCGTTCCGGTTGCGCTCCATCCACCGAAGCTGGACCTGGCTCTCCAGATGGATCTGGCTGCCGCGGTCGACGTGGTAATGGACGTACAGCGCGCGCTTGCCCCTGCGCTGAATCGTCGCGATTGCCTTCAAAAAGTTCGGCTGATCCGCGACGACGCCTCGGGACGGCAGCACCAGCACGTCGCACATGTCGAGCGCCTCCCGGATGGGCGCGTCCTCGCCGGTGAAGAAGCCCGCGCCGTGCAAATTCGGGAACATCCCGAATTCCTCTTCCATGATCTGCACGAACAGCCCGTCCAGCCCCCAGAAGATCACCTTCGCTTCCGGTTGGATGCCGCACAGGTCGATCACCGACTTCATGTCCATGCTGAGCGTGATCTTCTCGATCTTGTCCGCCTGCAGCGGGACGGCGCGCTTGAGCGCCTCGTAGGGCATCTCGGTGGTCACGATCAGGTCGAAGTTGTCGTCGAGCAGCGCGGGATCTTTCTCGATTTCCGAGATCAGAAAGCCCGTCGACCTGACCATCGGGATTTCCTCGATGGTCTTTTGGGCGTACCTGAGCACCTCCCGGGTGCAGCCGACCCATGCCAGCCGGATCGAGCTGTTCACATGCCTTCGGCGCTCCACCTCCTGACGAAGCAGCGCCTCCACCTGGCCTTCGTCCACGCCCATCTCGACGGCGGCTTCGAGCAGCGCGCCGATGTCGTCGCGGACGAAGCGCTGCGCGATGTCGCTGTGCACGCGCAGCACATACGCGCCGCTGCCCTGCACGGACACGATCTTGCCCATGCGGGCGAGCAGCGTGTAGGCCGCGTTCACCGTGCCGCGGGCCACGTCGCAGGTCTCGGCGATCGTGCGCTCGGTGGGGAGCTTGTCGCCGCCCCGGATCGCGCCGCTGTCGATCATCCGGCAGATCTGCCCGGCGATCTGGCGGTGGATCGCCTCGCCGGATTGCTTGTTGATTTGAAGCTGAAACAATACTGGGCCTCCTCGCCGGTCAGTCGGGGAATTTCTCGAAGTGGACGATCTCCGCAAGCGGCTTTCTGGGCCGCGCCGCGCCAACCTCGGCCGGGTGGCCGACGGGCAATATGGCGACCGGCTCCATGTGGCCGGGCAGGTTCAGCGCCTTCGCCATGTCGAGCATCCGAAAGCCGGAGATGTAGCAGCTGGCCAGGTTCAGGTGCACCGCGCCCAGCAGCATGTTCTCGACGCAGGCGGACGCGTCCAGATACAGCAGGTTGTCGAGCGCGTGCCGGCCGTATTTGCGCATGTACGCGCTTTGGTCGGCGACGACCGCGATCAGCACCGGCGCGGTTTCGAGCCAGCTCTGCGGGGGGTTGGCCTCGCACGCGCCGCAATAGGTCGCCTGCGCGACTTTGCGCTTTGCCTCGGCGCTCCGGATCACGATGAACGCCCAGCCGCAGGCGTTGCCGCCCGACGGGGCGGCGTGGCCGTAGGACAGGAGCGCCTCGATCTCCCCGTCGGAGACGGGCTCGCCGGTATAGGCGCGGACGCTCCGCCTGGCGAAGACTACCTGTTCAAAATCCATAGCTACCTCCACACCTTTCGAAGCACGCGCAGCGCGTTCCGCCCGATCACCTTCATTATATCCCCTTCGCCGTATCCGTGCAATACCAGCCACCGAAGAATGTTCCACGACGCCTCCGTCGGGTTCTCCAGCCCCCGGACGAACGGCACCTCGCGGTACTCCTGCACCTTCGACCGGGTCTCCCCGGTGGAGAGGCTTTCGGAGAACGCGCGGTGCAGCGCCACGTGGTCGCCGTACAGCCCGTCGGTGCCGAAGGACACGTGGTCGATGCCGACGAGATTCGCGATGTACTCGAAGTGCTCCATGTACGAATCGAGGTCGTGGGTCATCTTCGTGCCGGTCATCGTCGTGTGCGGCGCGGCCTCGATGCCGATGACGCCGCCCGCGCGCGCGACCGCCTTGAGGACGTCGTCGCCCGTCAGCCGCTTCGACGGCCACAGCGCCTTCGCGCCGACGTGGCTCAGGATCAGCGGCGCGTCGGAGCGGTCGACGGTCATGAGCGTCGTCTTCGGGCCCGTGTGCGAGCAGTCGATCAGCATGCCGACCTCGTTCATGCGCCGGACGGCCTGTCGCCCGAACGCGGTCAGGCCGCCGTCGCCGTCCTCCTTGCAGCCGGAGCCGAGCTGGTTCGACTCGGAGTAGGTGATGCCCATCATGCGGATTCCGAGGCCGTAGAGCATGTCGATGCGGTCGAGCTCGTTCTCGATCGGGGCCGCGCCCTCCAAGACCGGCACCCAGGCGACGCGGCCATCCCGGTGGGCGTCCAATATGTCCTGCACGCCTTTGCACTGAATCAGAAAATCCTGATGGTGCAGGTCGCACAGCCGGTGGCCGAGGTCGACCAGGATGTCCTCGAACTTCCAGCCGCTCTCGGACACGAT
>JAAYZL010000108.1 GCA_012514855.1 Clostridiales bacterium | reverse complement strand
TACTCGTTGCCGGACTGCATGAGAAGCGTCTGCATGAGGTCCGTCAGCGAGTCCGCCGCGAAGCCGGCGATGCCCTTGGCCTCATAGATGGCCTTCGAATTCGCGGCGAGCTCCTCCCAGGTCGTGGGAATCGAGAGGCCGAGCTCGTCGTAGACCGTCTTGTTGTAGAAGAGTATCGGGCCGGTCGTGACCGCCGGCAGCGCGTACATGCCGCCGTCGACGAAGCCGGTCGCCTCGGTCTGGATCGCCGCGGGCAGCGAGTTGAAGATGTCTGCCATGCCGATCTCCGCGTCGAACACGTATTGGCTCAGGTCCACGACGAGCCCGTCCTCGACGTAGTCGGCGGCGGTGGAGGCGTAGTTGATGATGATGTTCGGGCCGACGCCGTTCGCGACCGCGTTGTAGACGGCGTCCAAAAATCCCTGATAGGTCTGGGACTGCACGAGCACCTCGTAGGTGTCCTGGCTCTCGTTGAAGGCGGCGGCAAAGCCCTGCAGCGCCGACTCCTGCTCCTCGGTAAACGTGTGCCAGATCGTGACCTCTGTCGCGGCCATCGCTGCGCCGGAAATCATGAAGATGATCGCCAGCAGCGCCGCCATCATGGAACGGATTTTCATCTCTGTGTCCTCCTAAGCCGTCGTAGTTTTTCCAAGCTCCCAAACCATTGTAGCGCGGTTCCGGCAAAAATTCAAGTATATTGTTTCCATTAAATGTCGTCTGCGTCCCGCCGCGCGTTGTACCGGGGGCCGAGCGCCGAATACTGGCGCGTGATCCACCGGCACACGCCGTCGAGACCCGGATAGATCATCCGCTCGGAGATGTTGACGTAGTCGAGCTTGTCGCGGATCTCGAGCTTGACCTCGCGCGGGATGATGATCTTCGTGCACGGGATTCCCTGTTTTTCGAGGATGTCCGTCAGCATCACCGCCGGGTCGCTGACGACGGAGAACAGCGCGTATTGGTTCGCGATGCGGTCGAGCATCGACGCCGGCTCGAAAAACAGCGCGAACGGCTCGTCGGAGAGCGCGCGCATGTCCTTGAAGCCGCGGAGCTCCCGCTCGAGCATCTCGATCGTGAAGATGTTGCTGTTCGCGTCCTCGAGCCGCTTCAGAAGCCTCGCGGGCAGCCGCTTCTTGACCTCGGCGGCGTTCAGGCACCAGATCGCGCCGTCGCGGTCGTAGGCGTCGGTGTCCTCGGTCGCGAAGTGCGCCGCGACCAGGGGCGAATACGACCAGTCCAGAAGCCTGGTCGGGAGCCCGAAGTGCTGCGCGACCGGCAGGAGCTGCCAGAAGCCCTTGTACTGCGCGAGGTCCGCGTAGCCGTATTTCCGGAAGCTGCGGAACACCGCGTCCTCGAGCCGCAAATCGTGCCCGCAGACGCGGTTCAAGGACGGCACGAGCCGCCAGTCCCTGTCCGCCGCGCCGCGGTAGATGCGGTTCGCGCGGTAGCGCAGGATTCTGTCGTCCCACACGCCGTCAAAGATCGCCTTTTGCAGCTCGTCCCAGTTGCGAACGACCACTTCGAGCATTGCGCGCCTCCGTGAAATTGATGGATACGATTTCCTAATTCTACCGAGCCGGGGAAATTCCTGCATCCGCGAAGAATTTCCGCGCCGCGGCTTGAATTCAACGGACTTATTCTATATAATGGAACGAGCGGCATACGCAGATGAACAGGAGGAATCCCCATGAACCCGAAGGAAATCGTACGGCGCGCGCTGGAAATCGGACAGGCCGTTCCGGCGTTCAACATCCCGCACCTCCCGATGGTCAAGCCGATCGCCGAGGCCGTCCGGGACGAAAACTCGGTCGCGATGATACAGGTCGCCAGGCTCGAGTGGGAGAAGTTCGAATCCGAGAGCCTCGAGCGCGTCGCCGAGGAGTACGCAAAGTACGAAAAGCCCGGCTTTACGCTTCTGCACCTCGACCACGTGCCGGTCGTCGACGAGGACCACCTCGAGGTCGACTACCTGCCGATCATCCGCCGCGCGATCAAGGCCGGATACCAGAGCGTGATGGTCGACGCGTCGAGGCTCCCGCTCGAGGGCAATATTTTGGCGACAAAGGCCGTCGCGGACGAGGCGCATCCGTTCGGCGTGCCGGTCGAGGCGGAGCTCGGCGCGGTCATGGGCCACGAAACCGAGCAGACCGCGATCCCCTACGAGGAGATCTTCGCAAAGAAGCTCGGCTTCACGACCGTCGAGGACGCGACGCGGTTCGTCCGCGAGAGCGGCTGCGACTGGCTGTCCGTCGCCGTCGGAAGCGTTCACGGCGCGATCGCCGCGAACATGCTCGACCGCAAAAAGCCCGCCGCGAAGCTCGATATCGAGCGCATCGCGGAGCTCAAGCGGGCGCTCAACATACCGCTCGTGCTGCACGGCGGCAGCGGCATTGAAAGCGACGCGATCCTCGCGGGCATCCGCGCCGGCATCGCGAAGATCAACGTCGGCACCGAGCTCCGCCAGCCCTACGAGCGCGCGATCCGCGAGAGGGGCGACGTCGGGTACGCGCGCGAGTGCGTGTATCTGCGCTGCAGAGAGCTGATCCGGGACTTTTTGCGCACCGCGGGGGACGCCGATCTTCTCATACCAAGGAGGAATTAATATTTTGGATTGGTATCAGATAACGGGCATGCGAAACCCCTCCCGACCGAACGGGAGGGGTTTCGCATACCCTCAGTAGACGACCACAACCGTCCCCCGGTCGCAGTTCTCAAACAGCCACTTCGCGTCCTCGACCCTGAGCCGGACGCAGCCGTGCGAGGCCTTGCGCCCGAGCGCGTAGACGGAGCTTGACCTGAGCGTGCGCTCGCTCCGCCCGCTGTAGAGCACCGAGTGGAACAAAATGTCGCCCTGAATCTGGTACGAATACTGCGCCCAGCACTCGAATTTCTCAAAGTAGTGCCAGCGGTTCAGCGGCCTGGCGCTCAGGAAGATGCCGCGCGGCGTGCTGTTTCCGAGGCCCGTCGAGCAGATCATCTCGCGGTCGAGCTCGTACTCCCCGAACGAATTGAGCCCGTAGGCGTACACGCGCTGGTCGTCGAGGCTGATCTTGAGCAGGTACTTCGTCCAGTTGCCGACCGCGCGCCGGGAGAACAGCTCGCGAAGCGTCGCCTCGTCCGCGACGCCGGTCTGCGAAAGCCTGTTGCTTCCCTGAAACAGCTTCACGGCCGCCGCCGTCACATCGCCGAATATGCCGGTAATGCTGCCCTCGCCCAGGTAGAACAGCGTGTGCAGCCGCCGCTGGAGCCTGAGCACCTCGCCCTCGGGCGCGTCCCTCTTCACGTCGACGCGGTAGGCGAAGAAGTCCTCGTCCTCGAGCAGGTCCTGCGCGTCCGCGCCGAGCATGCCCTTCTCCGAAAAAAGCTCCGCGCGGGGGTTCCCGGTCTCGACCAGATAATTGTAGAAGCGCTCGAGCGCGGCCGTCGTGCCGCCTGAGAACTTGCCGTCCGGATAAGCGGCGAGGAATCCGTACTGCGCGAGCCTCGCCTGCACCGCCTCGACCGCGCGGGAGCGGTCGCCCTCCTTGATGTCGTGCGCGACGAAGCGCTCCGCGGCCGGCGCGCCCTCCGAAAACAGCGCGTCTACGGTAATTTTGTCGACGACGCCCGTCTCGGGGATGCCCGCGGCCCTCTGGAACGCCAGCGCCGCGCGCGCCGCGTACTCGTCGTAGCCGTCGTCCGGCTTGGCGTCGAGATACCCGAGGTCGCGGAGCCTGCGCTCGACGCGGAGCGCCTCGCCCGCCTTGTCGCCGGGCAAAATGTCCGTCAGATACGTCGAACGCCCCGCGTTTGCAAGGAGCTCGCGCGTGACCGGCGTCGCCTCGCCGCTCGCCGGGACGGACATGCCCTGCGCGATCAGATGCCGCTGAAACGCGGTGACCGCCTTCTCCGTCTGCTTGCCGTACTTGCCGTCCGCACCGCCGTCGAGGAAGCCGAGCAGGATCAGCCTCTTTTGCAGCGCGAGCACCTCGTCGCCCTCGTCGTCCTTCCTGAGCCCCGGCGGCAGCGCCTTTGCGCCTTCGGAAAACAGCATGGCCCCCGTCGCCCCGTCGACGCTGCCCGTCGCGGGAAGCGCGTGCGCAACCTGGAAAACCTCGACCGCGCCGGCGGTCTGCCTTCCGTAGACGCCGTCGGCGGGGCCGGTCAGGTAGTTCAGCTCGAGCAGTCGGGCCTGTATTTGCACTACGCCGTCCCCCCGCGCGCCGGGCGAGATTTCCTCCGCCAGCGCGGCGGAAAAGCACAGTACAAGCAGCAGCGCGGCGACAAGCGCCAGCGTTCGCCTCAATGGTACCACACCCCTCATCTTGGTATGCCCATTATACAGGGGAATTAAGGCATGCCCGTTGCGTTTGTGTATCGGTTTGATCAACTGTTCTTTGATCGTCGGCGTGCGGAACCGTACCCCCACCCGCCGACACGCAAAACCTTCGGTTTTGCTGATCATTTCCGCCCG
>JAAYZL010000603.1 GCA_012514855.1 Clostridiales bacterium | reverse complement strand
TACGTGCTCGCGGCGCGCGCGCTCGGCGCGAAGCCCGGCCGCATCATCAAAAAGCACATTCTGCCCAACTGCATGGGCGTCATCTTCATCTCGACGGCGCTGCAGATACCGTCCGCGATCTTCACCGAGAGCTTCCTGAGCTTCATCGGCCTGGGCGTGCAGACGCCGATGCCCAGCCTCGGCTCGCTCGCCAACGCCGCGCGCGGCGCGCTGCAGAACTACCCCACGAAGCTCCTGTTTCCGGCCGTGGGGATCTGCCTGATCGTACTGTCGCTGAACCTGCTTGGCGACGGACTGCGCGACGCGTTCGACCCGAAGCTGAGGAGGTAGTTCCATGTCGACAACGCTTTTGCAGGTCAAAAACCTGCACACGTCCTTCTCGATCGACTCCGGCGAGGTGCGCGCCGTCAACGGCGTGTCGTTCAACCTCGAGCGCGGCAAGGTGCTCGGGATCGTCGGCGAGTCCGGCTCCGGCAAGTCCGTGACCGCGTACTCGATCCTGCGCATACTCGTCGACCCCGGCAAAATCACCGAGGGCGAGGTGCTCTTCGACGGCGAGGACATCGTGAAATATTCGCCGAAGAGGATGCGCCAGTTCCGCGGCAACAAGGTTTCGATCATCTTCCAGGACCCGATGACGTCCCTGAACCCGACGTACACGATCGGGAACCAGCTCGCCGAGGCGATCCTTCTGCACACCGACCGCGGCCGCAAGGAGGCGCGCGCGCGGGCGAAGGAGATGCTGACGCTCGTCGGCGTCAACGAGCCGGCGAAGCGGCTCAGGCAGTACCCGCACGAACTGTCCGGCGGCATGCGCCAAAGGGTGATGATCGCGATGGCGCTCGCGTGCGAGCCCGACATTCTGATCGCGGACGAGCCGACGACGGCGCTGGACGTGACGATTCAGGCGCAGATACTCGAGCTCATGCAGGATCTGCAGAAAAAGCTCGGCATGTCGATCATCATGATCACGCACGACCTGGGCGTGATCGCCGACATGTGCGACGAGATCATCGTCATGTACGCGGGCTGCGTCTGCGAGCGCGGCACCGCCGACGAGATATTCTACAACCCCCGGCACGAGTATACGAAGGGGCTCATGCGCTCGATCCCGACGATCGGCAAAAAGAGCGAGAAGCTGATCCCGATCGCCGGCTCGCCGGTCGACCTTCTGAACCTGCCGAAGGGCTGCCCGTTCGCCGCGCGCTGCGACAGGGCGATGAAGGTGTGCCTGACCGAGCGCCCGGAGGAGATCCCGATCAACGACTTTCACCGCGCGGCCTGCTGGATGAACGTGTGGCAGGTGTACGACGAGGCTTCTTTGAAGGGCGGTGACGTCGAGTGAGCAAGCACCTGATCGAGGTCAGGGACCTGAAGCAGCACTTCCCGATCCGGACGGGCTGGCTTCAAAAGACGATGCTCAAGGCCGTCGACGGCGTGAGCTTCCAGATCGACGAGGGGGAGACGCTGGGGCTGGTCGGCGAGTCCGGCTGCGGAAAGACGACCGTCGGGCGCTCGCTCATCCACCTGTACACGCCGACCGCCGGCGAGGTGCTCTTCGACGGAAACCCGGTAAACCGCCAAAACGTGCACCAGTTCCGGCGCAACATGCAGATGGTGTTCCAGGACCCGTATTCGTCTTTGAACCCGCGCATGACCGTCTCCGACATCATCGG
>JAAYZL010000602.1 GCA_012514855.1 Clostridiales bacterium | reverse complement strand
CAGCGCGATCGTGATCGCCGCCGTCAACGTCGTCTTCCCGTGGTCGACGTGGCCGATCGTCCCTACGTTTACGTGCGTCTTCGTGCGCTCGAATTTTGCCTTGCCCATTTCGTCTTCCTCCTAAATTGTTGTCATGCTCTTTCGGACATATGGAGCGGGTGATGGGAATCGAACCCACGTGATCAGCTTGGGAAGCTGGAGCTCTGCCATTGAGCTACACCCGCGCGTGTCCCGCCGTCATACGGGGGATATTGTACTTGAGAAAACCCGGTTTGTCAACAGCTTAATGATAAATTTTCCCGTAACGCGGGCCCGGACCCGGCAGAGCCGCATGCAAATTGACGGCGCGGGGTGCAGATCGGCGGCGTCGGGCGCGCATCGGCGGCGCAGAAACAAACCGGCCGCGCCGGATGCGGTTGGCGGCGCGGGCGAAAACGCGCGCCGCCGCGCGCGGATTGTCGATTTGCCGCCGCGCGCCCGGCCGCGCCCTTTCGGGAATCCGGTCACTTTTCGTCGAGATATTTCAGGAGCTTGCGCTTGATCCGCTGCAGCGCGTTGTCGACGCTCTTCACGTGCCGGCCCATCTCCTCCGAAATTTCGACATAGCTCTTGCCGTCCATGTAGAGGACCAGCACGCGCTTTTCGAGGTCGGAGAGCATCTCCCCGATGCGGCCCTCGATGAAGGACAGATCCTCGCGGTCGATCAGCATCGTCTCCGGGTCGCTGGGCACGTCCTCGGAGATCACGTCGAGCAGCGTCCGGTCGCTCTCCTCGTCGTAGAGCGGCTTGTTCAGCGACACGTAGCTGTTGAGCGGTATGTGCTTTTGCCGGGTGGCGGTCTTGATGGCGGTGATGATCTGCCGGGTCACGCACAGCTCCGCGAACGCGCGGAACGACGAGAGCTTCTCGGGCTTGAAGTCGCGGATCGCCTTGTACAGCCCGATCATGCCCTCCTGCACGATGTCCTCGTGGTCGGCGCCGATCAGAAAGTAGCTGCGCGCCTTCGTGCGCACGAAGTTCTTGTATTTGTTCAGCAGATGCTCGAGCGCCGCGCCGTCGCCGCCCTGCGCCATGCGCACGATCTCCTCGTCAACCACGGACTCAAACCGCTCGTAATACATCATCAACGCCTCGTATCCTCCGGATGGTTTTCTCCCCTGCGCATGGCCTCGAGCTTTCTGCGGACGTCCTCGGGGATGCGGTCGTTCACCGTCGACCGGGCGGGCGGCGCCTGCCGGATGCGCTCGCGGCCGAGCTTCTCGACGCCCTCCATCTCCAGCAGCAGCTCGCGCGCGGACAGCCGCGTGGCGTGCCTGCCCAAGACGACCATCTGCTCGACCAGATCGCTCGTCGCGACGCGGATCTCGACCTGCCCCAACTCCGCGCGGTGGGCGAATTGGTCGCACAGGCGCTCGACGTAGTGGTCGGCGGTCTCGTTCTTCTTCGTGTAGACGACGGTCAGCGGGCCCATTTGCTCCTCCGAGCGCTTCGCGGAACCGGTCTGCCACGCGTCGTAGACGAGCACCACCCTCTGCCCCGAGAAGCCCGCGTAGTCCATGAGCCTCGAGGCGAGCCGGTCGCGCGCGTCCGAGAGCGTCGAGGAATCCATGCCGTTCGCCGGCCGCCACGCGTTCAGCACGTTGTACCCGTCCACGATCAATATCCGCTTCGGCTTCATCGCGCGCGCCCGCTATTCGCTT
>JAAYZL010000601.1 GCA_012514855.1 Clostridiales bacterium | reverse complement strand
GAGCACCTGGCCGGGGAAGATCAGGTTCGGGTTCGCGATGTTGTTGAGCCGCACGAGCTCGGCGACGGTGGTTCCGTGGCGGCCGGCGATGCCGGAAAGCGTGTCGCCCGGTTGGACTATGTAGGTTTCATTCATGGTATCTGCGGAAATGCCTGCGATTTCCGCGCTTTCCTCCTCTCGAATGACAAGCAGTTGACCGGGGAAGATCAGGTCGGGGTTCTGGATGTTGTTGAGCCGGACGAGCTCCGAAACGGTGGTTCCGAAGCGCCGGGCGATCGCGGTCAGCGTGTCGCCGCGGACGACCGTGTAGGTCCGGCCGGGGGCGGAACCTCCGCGGACGGCGAGCACCTGGCCGGGGAAGATCAGGTCGGGGTTCCGGATGCCGTTGAGCCGGACGAGCTCCGAAACGGTGGTTCCGAAGCGCCGGGCGATCGCGGTCAGCGTGTCGCCGCGGACGACCGTGTACGTCTGGCCGGTGGGCGCCGCGCCCCCGCTGACGACGAGCACCTGGCCGGGGAAGATCAGGTTGGGGTTCCGGATGTTGTTGAGCCGGACGAGCTCCGAAACGGTGGTGCCGTAGCGCCGCGCGATGGCGGTCAGCGTGTCGCCGCGGACGACCGTGTAGGTCACCGGGCCCGCGAGCGCCGCGCCGAGCACCCGGGGCTCCGCGGCGAAGAAGGGAATGGGCGCCTTTTCAAACGGCGCCGGCTCGAGGGGCTCTTCCTCGACGAATTCCTCCTCGACGAATTCCTCCTCGACGGGCGCTTCCTCGACGGGCACCTCCTCAATGGGCTCCTCCCCGACGGGCTCCTCGACGACCGGCGGCTCCATGACCGGGGGCTCCGCAACCGGCGTCTTGCAGTCGAGCGGCGTGCCGCCCCAGGAGATCGTCACGCATTTCTTCTTCGGGGTCGGCAGCGGCGCGGGGACGGAGGGCGCCTCGGGGATGGCCGGGGCGGCCTGAAGCAGCAGCAGCCCGTCGGTAAAGCGGTCGAGGTTCGCCCGGCCCTCGACGCCGTCGACGCTCGCGCAGGCCTCGTATTGCCAGCCGGACCATCCCTCCCACTTGCCGTTCGCCTTCGGGGGGCCGTCGCAGCTGGCGGCCCAGAGCGGATACGCGTCGGCGATTTCGCGGCTCCAGAGCGCCTTCGCGCGCGAATCGGCCGAGTAGATCGCCGGGCCCATGCCGCTCTCGGCCTCGACGGTCTCGAGAAACGCCAGCGCGACCGCGTTCAGAGCGGCGGAATTGAGCCCCGTCAGGTACTCGAAGTTCGCCGCCGGGCGCAGCTGCATCTCCCTGCCGCGGATCTGGTCGACGAAGAACCGCGCCTCCCGGCGGGCGCTCTCGGCGTCGCGGGCGAATACGCAGTGGTAGAAGCCCGCGAGCAGGCCGTTCGCGCGGGCGTTTGTGTAATTGGCCTCCATGTAAGGGTCCCTGTAATCCGTGCCTGCGCCCGATCGGATGTAGACCGCCGTCCGTCCCGCCGCGCGCACCCTCGCAAAGTCGATTGCCCCCGCGCGCGCGCTTACGTCCAGGCCCTGGTGGCGGATTTCCCCGAGCGGCTGAAGTTGGTTGGGCATTCCGAATCACGCTCCTTCCGTGCATTCTATGGCAAAACGCGGCATGCGGTGCGGGGAAATCACCGAACGGGCGCGCGGCGGGGGCGCAGGAACTTTTTTCCGGGCGGAGATGTCTAAGCGGTAAACGAGAGGGGGGACTGTCGTGAGCGGGAAGGAAAAGTGCCGCATCTTAAAGGAAATCCGCATGGAGATCGCCCGGAGCAACGGCATCGCGTACGCCGTCGACGAGTGCCAACACAGGGGCGAATGCCGGGGAACCTGCCCGAGGTGCGAGGCCGAGCTTCGCTATCTGGAGGACCAGCTCGAGCGCCGACGGCGCCTCAAAAAGGCCGTCGCCGTCGCGGGCGTCTCGATCGGCATGGTCGCGGCGCTCTCCGGGTGCAGCGCGATCGACCGGCTGACCGACGCGTTCGGCGGCGAGGAGCTCGCGGGGATCATGCCGCCGCCGACGCCCGCGTCGACCGAAGAGGAGCGGATCGGGCAAATCGCGCCCGAGCCGACGCCGACCGCGGACGCGTTTTTGATCGACGGGGAAGTCGCGCTGGACCCCGACCTGATCCTGGGCAAGATACCCGTTTCCGAGATCTGCCCGACCCCGTCCCCCGCTGCGGAGGGCTGAAATGGCGCTGTTCCCGCTGATCGGCATTTCGCGCCACAGGCTTTCGACCGACGGCTTCGGCGTGACGACGCTCATTGCGGCGCGCGGCTGCCCGCTGCGGTGCCGGATGTGCCTGAACCCGCACGCGCTCGATTCCGACACGCCCGCGAAGGACGTCTCCGCGCGCGAGCTCTTCGACCTCGTCAAAATCGACGACCTGTACT
>JAAYZL010000107.1 GCA_012514855.1 Clostridiales bacterium | reverse complement strand
TCGTCGCCGGCAATCGGGCGCACATCCGCGTAGCTGAACGACGTTTTGTCGTGGTACCAGCGCAGCGTTCCCTCCTTGCCGTAGACGATCCAGCCGTTGTGCACCATGCCCTCGGGCGGCGTGACCTCCGGGAGCGGCAATTGTTTTCCGCTCGTCAGCGAGGAGACCGTGTGCGTAGTCAACCGCCTGTTGAAGCGGCCGTAGAACGTGATGTCGACCTGTTCCTCGTCCGAACGGATCATTCCCGCGTCGTACCACGCGTAAAGCGGTACGATCGTCGGGTAGTCGTATCCGTATTGCGACAGGAACGGCGAGAGCGTGTTGAACGTGATCTTGGCGCCCGCCTTGACGGGCGTTCCGTCCGGCAACACCCAGTACAGAAACTTGTACGAGGTATCGCTCATAGGCGGCGGAGTGGGCGCGATCACGGTCTTGCCGTACCCTAGCGTCAGCGTCTTTTCATAGCCGATCAGCTCCCAAAGGCTGTCCTGAAACACGAGCTTCTTGACGATCGGCTCGTACGGCTCGCGGCGCGACACGCCGTCGAACGCGAATTTGGGCGTCAGCACCAGGCGCGCGTAGTTGTTCGAGTCGGGATTGACATATTTCGCCGCCTGCGAATAGGTAATGCTCTCCGCGCCCGCGGGCAGCACCTTCGCGCCGTTCGCCGTATACCAGCCCAGGAGCAGGTAGCCGCCACTGTTGAACTGCACTTCGACCTGCCACAGATTTCCAAATGTGCCGGATTCCTGGGTACCCTTCGTCAGCCGGACGCTGTCGCGGAAGCGCCCGCTGTAGTTTCCGCCGTCTTCAAAATAGAGCCATTCGCCGCCGTCGAGCACGACGTCGATCGTCTTGTTCTGGAAATAGCCGCTCGGAAGCTCTTCCACGGTGGGCGCGTAGAAGTAGATTTCGATCGTCGGAAGGCCGTAATAGTCCCGCACGCCCGCGATCGACACCAGGTTCAAGAGCTCCTGATAGGTCATCGAGGCCGTGCTCGCCGGGACGCGCTGCTCGCGGAAGAACGGCGCGCCGTCGCCCGACAGCGTATAGACGACGTACCAATCCTCCCGCGGCCCGCCTGAGGGGAAATTTACGCTGCCGCCGGGCGTCACGCGCTTTGCGTAGAGCTGCGGGTTCCGGTCGTCGCCGAAGATCGCGTAGATGTCGATGGGATTTTCAGGGTCGTAGTCCACCTGCACGTCGACATCTATGACGATGCTCTTGTTCGTATTGTCGGTCAGGCCGAGCTGCTGGGCGATCGAGCGAAGCTCCAGATAGGTGGTCGTCTTGTCGGCGGCCCACGGTTCGTCGTCGTTGGGCATCTTCCAGCCCGTCACGCGGACGCCGGCGGGAACGGGGCAGGTGATCGGGAGCACCTTGTCCGGCGTCGCCGGCGACGCGATCACCTGGCCGACCCTCTGCCCGCCCTGTATGCGGTTGTCGACCCACTGTCCGCCCTGTATGAGGTTCAGGTAGATCAGCTGCTTATTTTGGGTTCCCTGCGGCAGAACCGGCGCGTAGTAGGCGCAGAACGACACCTCATCCCGGCCGTAGCCTTCCCCTATGGTTTGCTGGCCGACAATCTCGACGGCCTGCGCGTAGGTCAAAGAGGGGGTCCCCTCGAACTGCGCGCCGAGCCATTCGCCACCTGCGATGTCCACGCCCTGCCAGAAGGCGTCGTACCCCTCGCGCTCGGGGATCAGAGGGAGGGGCTTTGCCGGCCCGCCCTCGTAAAGCTTCACGCTGCCGAGGCTGTCGAACGCCCAGTGCGCGTCCGGCCGCTTCTCCCAGAAGGACAGCGCCATCGAATAGGACTCGTTCATTTCCGTCTGGAACACCAGGTTGAACCCGAGGCCGTACTGCTGCTTGAGCGCCATGAGCTCGTTGTAGCTGACGCTCAGCTTGTCGGCTGCGAGCGCGTGCACCGGCTCGTAGTTCTCGTCGAGCAGCGTCCAGCACGACCCCGGCAGGTACAATTCGGGAAGCTCGCACGCGCGATCCGGCTCGTCCGCAAAGACGAACATCCTGTCTCCCTCGCGCAGGTGACTGCCGCCTTCCTCGGTTTCCAGTTCCCGGAACTCGAGCACAAACGGCGCGTGTTCCGGGTCGATCAGCGCATACGTCGATTGGATCGAGACGTAGGCGCAGGCCGTCTGGCTGTCGGCGGCGGAGAATTCATCCTCGGGAACGGAGGGCAAGAGGTCCTCGAAGGACGCGGTTTCGACGTCCGCGGCAAAGTTCTGGGTGTTCCCGTAGGCGGTCAGCTTCCAGCCGGTGTGCGTGTAGATGCCGTTCTCCGGGATTTCCGGAAAAGCGGCGGAGGAACCGCCCTCGATGACGGCCTTTCGGCTCAGCACTTCGCCCGAGAAGCCGTCCTTGAACTCTATGTAGATGATGCGCGGGATTTCGCCCGCCTCCAGCGCGCCCATGAGGAGCGGCATGTCCGCCATCAGCAGCATGCCCAGCGCGGGATCATTGGCGAACAGCTCCTCGTCCGGCGGAGGATTTTCCGTCGGGGGTTGCTCGGTCGGAGGCGCTTCCGTCGGGGG
>JAAYZL010000600.1 GCA_012514855.1 Clostridiales bacterium | reverse complement strand
GCAGGCTCTACGAGGGCGACGACAACGTCCGGCGCGTGCTCGACACCGCCAGAAAGCTCGAGGGCATGCCCCGCAACGCCTCGACGCACGCGGCGGGCGTCTTGATCACCTCGAGCCCGGTCTGCGACTACGTGCCGCTGCAGACGAACGACGACGTCGTGACGACGCAGTTCCCGATGAACACCCTCGAGGCGCTCGGGCTGCTCAAGATGGACTTTCTGGGGCTTAGGACGCTGAACGTCATCAATGACTCGATCAGGATGGCCGTCGACGCGGGCGAAAAGCCGTTCACCGCCGCCGACATACCGCTCGACGACCCCGGCGTGTACAAAATGATCGCCGACGGCGACACGGACGGCCTGTTCCAGCTGGAATCGACCGGCATGCGGCAGTTTTTGACGAACATGAAGCCCGAGTGCTTCGAGGACATCATCGCCGCGATCTCCTTGTACCGGCCGGGGCCGATGGAGTCGATCCCGCGCTACATAGAGGGCAAGCACAACCCCGCGTCCGTCCGCTACGACGCGCCGCAACTCAAGCCGATACTCGACGTGACCTACGGCTGCATGGTCTATCAGGAGCAGGTCATGCAGATCGTGCGCGACCTCGCGGGCTATTCGATGGGCCGCAGCGACCTCGTGCGCCGCGCGATGTCCAAGAAGAAGCACGACGTCATGATGAAGGAGAAGCGGAACTTCATCCACGGGCTCGTGGAAAATGGCGAGGTGCTGATCCCCGGCGCGGTCCGGAACGGCGTGCCCGAGCGCGTCGCCGAACGGATCTTCGACGAGATGACGGCGTTCGCGAGCTACGCGTTCAACAAGTCGCACGCGGCGGCCTACGGCGTGATCGCCGTGCAGACGGGGTATCTGAAGCTCCACTACCCGGTCGAGTTCATGGCGGCGCTGATGAACTCGGTCGTCGGCAACTCCGACAAAATCGCCTACTACATCGAGACCTGCAAGAAGCGCTGCATCGAGGTGCTGCCGCCGGACGTGAACCGCTCGCAGGAGGGGTTCTCCGTCGACGGCCGCGCGATACGCTTCGGGCTCGCCGGCATCAAGAACCTCGGCCACGGCGCGATCCGCGCGATGCTCGACGAGCGCGAGCGCGGGCCGTTCAAGGACGTCTACGACCTCGTCGCCCGCTTGAGCGGCGCGGCGGTCAACAAGAAGGGCGTCGAGAGCCTGATCCGCGCCGGGGCGCTCGACAACCTGCCCGGCAACCGCGCGCAGAAGCTCGGCGTGTTCGAGCGCGCGATGGACGCGGCGGCCAAGAAGCAGAAGACGACGGTCGAGGGCCAGATTTCGCTGTTCGACGCGGTCGGGGACGCCGAGGTGCCGCCGCCGCTGCCGGCATTGCCGGGGTTTCCGGAGTTCGAAAAGCAGGAGCTTTTGCAGATGGAGAAGGAGGTCACCGGCGTCTACATCTCCGGCCACCCGCTCGACGCCTACGCGGACGCGCTTTCCAGGCTGACCGTCAACTCGCGGTTCCTCGCGAGCCTCGCCGAGGACTCCCCCGAGGGCGGCATTTCCTACGACCAGCGGGCGGTGTCGATGGGCGGCATCGTCGCCGAGCGGAAATTGAAGGCCACGAAGAACGGCAACATGATGGCGTTCGTGCAATTGGAGGACATGTACGGCTCGACCGAGGTGCTGGTGTTTCCGAAGGTGTTCGAGCGCGTCGGGCACATATTGCAGAAGGACGCGCCGGTGCTGCTGACCGGGAAATTGTCCGTGCGCGAGGAGGACGCGCCGAAGCTGCTGCTCGACCGCGCGGAGCCGCTCAACGGGGGCGCAATGCCGCAGCCGGCCGCGTGCGTCCCGGAGAGGCGCCCGGCGGAGCGGCGGCTGTATTTGAAGCTCCCGGAGGAAAAGCGCAAGGACGCGCTCGGAATCCTTGAGCAGACGCCGGGCCGCATACCGGTGGTGCTGTGCCCGACGGATTCCGGCAGGGCGCAGCGCGCGCCGGAGCGGTACTGGGTCGACGAGGGCTACGACTTCTTCGCGCTGGCGAACCTGCTGGGCGAGGAGAACGTCGTATATAAATAGGAAAACACGGGCAACCATACTGGACAAAGGAGGCGACCGCATGGACGCTCCGGTGCTTTACATCGTCGTGCCCTGCTATAACGAGGAGGAGGCGCTGCCCATCACCGCCGACCGGCTCAGGGTGCTGGCCGACGACATGATCGGGAAGGGGCTGATCTCGCCCGAGAGCAAAATCGCGCTCGTCGACGACGGCAGCCGCGACAACACCTGGAAGGTCATCTGTACGCTGAACGGCTTCGACCGGCGGTTCGAGGGCGTGAAGCTCGCGCACAACGCCGGTCACATGAACGCGCTGTGGGCGGGCATGGCGACCGTGTGCGAAAAGTGCGACGCGCTGGTGACGATCGACGCCGACCTGCAGGACGACGTGAACGCGATCTACGGCTTCCTCGAGAAGTTCAAGGAGGGCTGCGACGTCGTCTACGGCGTGCGCAAGAGCCGCGAGACGGACTCGCAGTTCAAGCGGTCGAGCGCGCAGGGCTTCTACAGGATCATGAAGAAGCTTGGCGTCGAATTGGTCTACAACGCCGCGGACTACCGGCTGCTGTCCCGGCGCGCGGTCGAGGCGCTTTTGCAGTTCGGCGAGGTCAACATGTTTTTGCGCGGCATGGTTCCGCTGCTCGGCTTCAGGACCGCCGAGGTCTACTACGAGCGCGGCGAGCGCGTCGCGGGCGAGTCGAAGTACCCGCTCAGGAAAATGGTCGCGTTCGCGATCGAGGGCATCACGTCGTTCTCGAACAAGCCGATACGGTTCGTGACGCTGTTGGGCGTCTTGTGCGCGCTGCTCGGGTTTGCGATGGCCGTGTACGTGATCGTTTCCTTGATCGGCGGGCAGAGCGTCGCGGGCTGGCCGTCGCTGATGATGTCGATCTGGCTGCTCGGCGGCATGCAGCTGATCGCGCTCGGGCTGATCGGCGAGTACGTCGGCAAGATCTATATGGAGACGAAGCGCCGCCCGAAGTTCATCTTGGAGGAATACAGGCGATGAACAACTACCCGTGGCTCTACGACTACCTCGCGGCAAAGCCCGGCGCCGAGAGCGACTTCAAGGCCGAGTGGGGCTGGACGCGCTACATGCTCGACGGCAAGATGTTCGCCGCGGTCTGCAAAAACGAGGCCGGCGAGGACTATATCGTGACCTTGAAGCTCGAGCCGACCGAGGGGGAGCTTCTGCGCCAGGCGTTTGAAAGCGTGTGTCCGGGATACTATATGGACAAGCGGCACTGGAACAGCGTGTACCTCGACGGGACGCTGCCCGACTACATACTCCGGGACGTCTGCGACAAGTCGCACCGGCTGATCCTTCTGAAATTGCCGAAGAAGCGGCAGAGGGAGATTCTGGGAGAGACCTGAACGCGCACCCCGCTCCGGCGGGGATTTTTTATGGGCATCGGCCCGCGAAGATGCGAAAAACCGGCCGTTCTGAAAAAAATTAACAAACAAATTACCTCGGAAATTCGATTCAGGTTTGCATCAAAATCCGCCTTGGTGTATAATAAACGGGCTGCCCTGTAAAACAGCCATGCCAAAGCGCGGTTTTGCGGGGAAGCAAGGGATGAAGTGAGAGGTTGCGGCGGTTGCTTGCCGGCAATTGCGGGGAATTCTCACCGACCAGTCCGAAGGAAGGGAACTTCCTTGCAATCGGACGACGGAGTTCATCCGTCGAGCGCGCCGGTTTCGGAGAACAATCCGGGATCGGCGGAAAAAGAAAATAGCGCACGCCCGGCAACGTGTGCATGAGTTCGACAGGAGGGTATCCACATGGCAAGCCAAAAGATCCGCATCAAGCTCAAGGCTTACGAGCACAGCGTCATCGACCAGTCCGCCGCGCGCATCGTGGAGACGGTCAAGCGCACCGGCTCCCGCGTCTCCGGCCCGATCCCGCTTCCCACGGAGAAGGAGATCGTGACGATCCTGCGCTCGCCGCACAAGCACAAGGACTCGCGCGAGCAGTTCGAAATGCGCACGCACAAGCGGCTGATCGACATTTTGCAGCCCACTCCCCGGACCGTCGACGCCCTGACCAAGCTCGACCTGCCGG
>JAAYZL010000599.1 GCA_012514855.1 Clostridiales bacterium | reverse complement strand
GCCTGCTTGACGATGTTCAAGACGTTCGTGACCGTGAAAAACCTTCCGACGGACGCCGCCGCCGCGACGAACAGCACCGCGTACATCAGGATACAGCCGTGCTCCTTCGCGAACCGTACCGCCCTGTTTTTCATCGGCCGGTCACCTCCTCGGCGGCGAACTGCGCGGTCTTTTGTTGACTGCGCGCCTTGAGCATCATGCTGAGGGCGACGACCGCGATGATGATGACCCCGACCGTGATGTTCTGGTAGAACGAGTGGACGTTCAGGAGGTTCAGCACGTTCCGGATCGAGCCGATGATCAGCGCGCCGACGGTCGTCATCGGCACCTTGCCCTCGCCGCCGGACATCGACACGCCGCCGATGATGCACGCCGCGATCGCGTCGAGCTGGTAGGGCTCGCCCTGCGTCGGGTGCGAGGTGTCCAACTGGCTCGCGAGCAGCACGCCCGCCGCCGCCGCGCAGAACCCGGACAGGCAGAACACGAACAGCTTGATCCGCCCGACCCGTATGCCGGCGTTTTTGAGCACCTGCTCGTTGCCGCCGAGCCCGTAGATGCGCGTGCCCAGCGGCAGCTTCGTCGACAGAACCCAGCCCATCAAGACGAACAGCACCATGATGTAGTCCGAGTACGGCACCCCGAGCAGGTATCCGTTTCCGATCGAGACAAACCCGCGGGGGAAGCCGCCGAACGAGCGGCCGTTGTTGAACAGATAGCTCGCGCCCTGCGTGATCTGCCCGACGACCAGCGTCGCGACGAACGCCGGCACCTCGAGAAACGCGACCAGCGAGCCGGACGCCGCGCCGATCAGGATGCCGGTCAGGAGTGCGAGCAATATCGCAAGCGGCGCGCTCGCGCCGCCGTTCAGCAGCAGCCCCGCGATCATGCCGCAGAAGGTCACGTTTCCGCCGACCGACAGGTCGATGCCCTTGATGACGATCACCTGCGACACGCCGACCGCGCAGATCGCGATGATCGAGCACTGGCGCACGACGTTGAGCAGGTTGTCGGGTTTCAGGAAATTCGGGACGAGCGAGCCTAAGAGCAGAAAGGCCGCGACGCCCAGAAGAATGCGAATCGGCCTTCGGAAGCGGCGATACAGGTTCATGGGAATCCCCCCCGGTCAAGAGAATGCATAGAAAGAAGGGGCGCGCGTAGGATTCCGCGCGCGCCCCCCTTACAGAAGGTTAGAACCAGTACTGCGCAGCCATGTCCAGGTTGTCCTTCGTGTACATGTCGGTGCCGGCGTCGACGAACTTCTCGATCGCGGCCGGGTCGACGCTGCCGTCGAGCACGCCCAGCATGACCTCGACCGCCTTCGCGCCGATGATCGCCGGGAACTGCGCCATCGTGCCGGTCATCTCGCCCGCGGCGATGTAGTCGCAGCCGGCCTTCGCGCCGTCAAAGCTGATGAAGCAGATTTCGGCGGGGTTCAGGTCGTTGTTCTTGAGCGCCTGGAGGATGCCCGGCACCATGTTGTCCGAGCAGCAGAAGATGCCGTCGATGTCGGGGTTCGCCTGGATCATGTTCTCGGTGACCTGCATCGCCTTGTCGACGACCCAGTCGCCCGCCTGCTCGTTGACGAGCGCGAGGCCGGTGCCCTCGATGCCGGCCTTGAAGCCGTCGGCGCGCTGGTCGCCCGCGGACGAGCCGTTCGCGCCGCGCACGATGATCACGTTGCCAACCCCGCCGAGGATTTCCGCCATCTTCTCTCCGGCGAGCTTCGCGGCCGCGAAGTTGTCGGTGGAGACGAACGTCACGTAGAGGTCCTCATGCTCGTTGACGCCCTGGTCGACCAAAATCACCGGGATGTTCTGGGCCTTCGCCTTCTCCATGACCGGGATCACGGCGTTCGCGTCCATCGGGTTCAGGATCAGCGCGTCCACGCCCTGCGCGATCAAATCCTCGATCTGGTTCACCTGGGTCGCGACCGCGGTCTGACTCTCGGCGATCGCGTCGACGAAGGTGTTGCCCGACGCCTCCACCGCATCCTTGATGCCGGTGTAGAGCGCCAGCTGGAACGCGTCGTTTGTGATGGTCTTCAGCGAATAGCCGACGGTGAACCCCTCCGCCTGCGCGGCGAAAGGCACCAGCAGCATCGCGAGGACGACGAGGAACAGGCTGATACGCTTCATGGTGAAACCCCTCCTTGAATAATAATCCTTACGCTTGCGAGTATACCAGATGGAAAACGTTTTTTCAAGGTTGAAGTGCCTAATTTATAAAAATATTTGTGTAGGTAACCGATGATTTAATGAGGTGGTGGATTGCCGAGGCGATTTTTCGTCCCCACACGGAGCCGGAAGGG
>JAAYZL010000106.1 GCA_012514855.1 Clostridiales bacterium | reverse complement strand
TCTCATAGCCGCCGAAGCTGAGGCCGGGCGTCACGCGCTTTCCGGAGGCGTCGGCGACGGTCGTGAAACAGCCCGCGCCCGCGGAGATCGCGGAAACCCTGCCGCCGGCGGGCAGCGTGTAGGTCGGCGCGCCCGCGATCAGCGAATCGTTGCGGCAGATCAGGACGTGCACGGTGACCGCGCCGCCCAGACCGAAGTCGGCGTCCTTCGGGATATGCCCGGACTTCGACATGATCGACGAGGTGATCCTCCGCGTATTTGCCTCGACGTTCAGGTCGCGGGCCGAGATCGCGCCGTGAAGGATCTTCGCGCTGTTCTCGTGGTTCGTAATCCCGACCGCGATGCCGACGCCGACCGCGTTGTTGGGCTCCGGCTCCGGCGTGGTGCCGGGAATTTCGGGGACAATCGGGGGCGTCTTGTAGAGCGAGCCGTCCGCGCGGAGCTCGCTCACGGTGACCGCGCGCGCGTTGACGTCGAGCGCGCCCGCCGAGGTCACGCCGCCGGTCGTGTCGATCAGCGCGGCGTTTTCGTTGGAGACGTAGGCGACCGCCGCGGCGCCCATGACCTGGGTGACGCTGCCGGTATCGGGCTGCGCGCTGCTCGTGCCGTCGGTGAACTTGTTGCCCAGCGAGTTGCTGCCGGTGGCCTTCGAGACGATCTTCCCGAACATCGACTGGTTCGGCGCCTTCTCGACCTTTAAGAGCTTTTCGACGAACGGCAAAATGCTGAACATCGAGAAATTCATCGTGGACTCGGCGGCCGGGATCGAGACCGCGGTGGTCTGCGTGAACACCTTCGACTCCGAGCCGAGCGTCGTCGGCGCGCCGGAAACGACCGTCGCCGCGCCGGTGATCTTCGCCGAGGTGCTCTGGTCGACGAACGTGCCGGCTAAGAAGATGCCCGACTGCGGCTCGACCGCGAGGATGTCCGACATCTTGCCGGTGGCCGCGGCCTCCGTGTGCACGGTGCTCCGCGCGAGAATCCGCGCGTCGGCGGCCGCCTGGACGTGCGCGTTGCCGCCGATGAGGACGTGCGTGTCGGACTCGACGACCGCGACCGCGATCGAGAACTTCATCGGGCCGGACATCGCCTCCGACGCCACATGGATGTCGGACGTCGCGCCGAGCCGGATGCCGTAGCCCGACGTAAGCCTCGCGCTGCCGCCGACGGTGAGCCGCGTGTCGCCGGTCACCGCGCCGACCGCGAGCGGGCAGATGACCTTCAGCATGCCGCTGGTCGCCTCGACGGTGGCCGCGTAGACCGCGTTCGCGCGGAGGGAGCCGGTGGCGTTCAGCGTGCCCAGTATGTCGACCTTGACCTCGCCGAGCTTGAACGTCAGGGGATTGAACCAGTCGCCGGAGGGCAGGAACGGCTTGTCGAGCGTCAGGCTCGCGAGAATGTCGATCGCCTGCGCGGCCGTGATGCTCGCGGTCGAAGCGATCGTGATCTTCGAGGAGGCGCTGGCCTCGTAAAGGCCCACCGAGATGTCGTCCCCCTCCTCCTCGCTCAGGTCGTCCTCGATGAAGCTCTGCTCGAGATCGTCGACCGGGGAATCGGCGACGGTGGAGTTGATCAGCACGTTCTTGCCGCTGACCTGGCCGTTGATCGCGATCTCGCCGCCCAGCAGCAGCAGGTTGAAGCCGGGTGCGACGAGCTTCGTGACCGTGAGGCTCGCGCCGCCGTCGGCGACGATGTTCGCGAGCAGCATGCCCGCGGGGACGTTCAGGTTCGCCGTGTAGTCGACCGGCGCGGAGGCGTCCAGC
>JAAYZL010000598.1 GCA_012514855.1 Clostridiales bacterium | reverse complement strand
TTCAAATGAATTTGAATCGCACGCCGTTGTCGCTCATCCGGTCGCCGTAGCGCTGCTACGGCTCTCTGCTGGCTCCGTGTGGGGACGAAAAATCGCCTCGGTAATCCACCACCTCATTAAATCATCGGTTACCTGAGGTCCACGCGGTGCCACGGAAGCAGCCGGAGCGCGAGCGCCGCCGTCCCGCCGAGTTCCGCTATCGTCGCGTCCCTCCGGTCGGGATGCACGCGCCCAAAGTCGAGCAGCATGTCCGCGAGGATGTCCGCATCCGCCGAGCCGACGAGCGAGAGCTCCGCCGTCCGGCTGCCGCGCGCGTCTACGACGTACGCGCGAGAATCAGCAGAACCGCCGCGAAGAACACGGCCTTTTTCATGATATTCGCCTCGCCTGCCGTTGGTTTCCCACAGTATACCAAAAGGGCCGCGGAAACGCAACGCCGTCGGCGCTCCGGGCCCGCCGCATTCCGGCGCGAACGTCGGCATCGGGATAAAGCGGTTTATCTCGGCCCGAGGCCGGTTTCTCCGAGGGAATTCTATACAAACCCGGCGAATCTCAAAAATTCCCGCGCGGACTATTGCCTAAAATCGGTTGCTCTGTTATAATTGTACATGGAAGAAGGCGCCGGGGAACAACGCCGAAATAAAACGGTTTTATCCCCGTGGCAGAGGGTGGGTTGCGATGCGCAGGATCAAGGTCGGGATCATTGGAATGGGCTTCATCGCCTCGAGCCACATCGAGGGAATCCGCAGGATCGGCGACCTCGAGCTCGCCGCCGTGGCGGACGAAAACTGCGAATTGGCCCGGAAAAAGGCTGAAAACTTCTGCGTGCCGACGTGCTATAAGACGGCGGACGAGCTGATCGCCGACCCCGAAATCGAGGTCGTGCACAACTGCACGCCGAACCACCTGCACCTGTCCCTCAACGAGAAGATCATCCGCGCGGGCAAGCACATCTTCAGCGAAAAGCCGCTGGGCATGACCTCCCGGGAGAGCGCGTGGATGCTCGAACTGCTCAAGGAACACCCGTCGACCGTCGCGGGCGTCAACTTCTGCTACCGCATGAACGCGCTCTTGCAGGACGCGAAGAACCGCATCGCCGCGGGCGAGATCGGAAACGTCTACCTCGCGCACGGCAGCTATCTGCAGGACTGGCTGCTCTTCGACACCGACTACAACTGGCGCGTCGAGCCGGAGACCTGCGGCGAATCGCGCTGCGTCGGCGACATCGGCTCGCACTGGATGGACACGGCGCAGGTGCTCGTCGGCTCCCGGATCGTCGAGGTCTGCGCAAACGTCGTGACCGCCGTGCCGGTGCGCAAGAAGCCGACGAAGCCGGTGGAGACGTTTTCGCTCAACACCGACGTCGAGACCGTCGACGTCGAGGTCAAGACCGAGGACTACGCCGGCGTGCTCGTCAAATTCGAAAACGGCGCGAGCGGCGCGTTCCAGTGCAGCCAGGTGAGCGCCGGCCGCAAGTGCTTCATCGACATCGAGATCGACGGGAGCCTCTCGAGCCTCCAGTGGCAGCACCAGATTTCCGACCGCATGTGGAAGGGCAACCGCGACCGGAACAACGAGGAGGTCATGCGAAACCCGAACCTCATGACCCCGGAGGCGCGAAGGTATACCTCGCTGTCCGCCGGGCACCCCGAGGGCTGGAACGACGCGTTCAAGAACACGCTGACGGCGTTTTACGGGTTCATCCGCGACGGCAAGACCCCCGGCAAGGACCCGTGCGACTTCGCGACGTTTGAGGACGGGCACTACATGATGAAGCTGATCGAGGCCATCATCAAGAGCGGCCGCGAGCGCCGCTGGGTATCGGTCGACGAATAGGACGAATAAGAGGGGAGTGTCACCATGGAGTTTTCCTGCTGCATCGAGATGATCTACACCGAGCGCCCGTTCCTCGAGCGCATACGGCTCGCGAAGGAGGCCGGATTCGACTATGTCGAGTTCTGGAACTGGGTCGACAAGGACATCGACGCGATCGAGAAAACGCTCAAGGACTGCGATATCCGCCTCGCGACGTTCCAGGGCAGCATCCGCGGCGTGATGGTCGACGGCGCCGACCGCGACGTGTACATCGAGGACATGAAGACCTCGATCGCGATGGCGAAGCGCCTGGGCGCGAAGGCGATCTTCTGCATGTCGGACATCCTGCAGGAGGACCGCTCGGTCAAGCCGCGCGCGGTGCCGATCCCGCCGGAGGAGATGAAGGCGAACACGATCTCGGTCTTGAAGGAGCTCGCGCCGTTCGCGGAGGAGGCGGGCGTCATGCTCGTCATCGAGCCCCTGAACACGATCGTCGACCACGCGGGCTATTCGCTGTGCACCTCCCGCGAGGGCGCGGACATCGTGAACGCCGTCGGAAGCCCGAACGTGAAGCTCCTCTACGACGCGTACCACATGCAGATCATGGAGGGCAACGTGATCGACACGATCCGCGAGATCGCGCCGACGATCGGCCACTTCCACATCGCCGACGTGCCGGGCCGCAACCAGCCGGGAACCGGCGAGCTCAACTACGAAAACATCCTAAAGGCGCTCAAAGAGACCGGCTACAGTGGCATCGTCGGCTTCGAGTTCACGCCGGCCGGCGGGGCGGACGAGGCGATCGCGGCCGAAGCGCTCGCGGCGCTCAAAAAAATCTGACGGGAGGACGGGGCCATGAAGCGATATATCGAGGACAAGAGCATCCGGGGCAGGCTTCAGGAGATCGAGGTCAAGGTCGAAAACCTGCGCGAGGACATGGAGAGGAACGGCTGGGACGCGATCTACTTGAGCAAATCCGAGCACTTCGCGTGGATCACCGCGGGCGGCGACAACATCGTCACGCGCTTCGTCGAGGCGGGCGTCTGCGCGATACTGATCACGAAGACCGGCCGCTACTTCCTGTGCAACAACATCGAGACGCTGCGCATGATCGTCGAGGAGAAGCTCGCCGAGCTCGGCTTCGAGGAAAAGAGCTGGTTCTGGTACGAGAACCCAACCATGGCCGTCATTCGCGGGCTGATCGGAAACGGCGCGCTCGCCGCGGACGCGCCGCTGCCGGGCTCGGTCGACGCGAACCCGGTATTGCTCGAGCGCGAGAAGGTATTGTGCGACAACGAGATCGCGCGCTACCTGCACCTCGGGCGCACGTTCTCCGAGGTCATCGAGCGCTTCATGGCGACCATCCGCCCCGGCGACACCGAGATCGCCATCGCGGGCGGGCTCGGCAGGGAGATGTGGGCCGCGGGGCTCGAGCCGGTGCTGTTTCTGATCGCGGCCGACCACCGCATCTACGACTACCGGCACCCGACCGCGACCGACAAGAAGCTCGAAAAATTCCTGATGATCTCCTGCAACTGCCGCTACAAGGGGCTGATCACGAAGATCACGCGCATGGCGTACTTCGGCGACCTGCCGGACGAGCTCCGCGAGCAGTACGCAAAGACCGTCGAGATCGAGAACATCATGGCCGACGCGACGAAGCCCGGCAAAGACGACCTCGAAATCTTCGAGCTCTCGAAGGAGCTCTACGCGAAGGCCGGATACCCGGAGATGTGGCGCGTCCACCACCAAGGCGGGCCGCAGAGCTACACGAACGGCTTCTACCTGATGAACCAGGACAGGCACGAGGTCGTGCGCCTGAACCAGTGCTACGGCTACAACCCGTCGATCACCGGCACGAAGACCGAGGACGGCTTCATCGTGACCGGGGACGGCCCGCTGTTCATCACGTTCCCGGTCACGTTCCCGAAGCTCGTTTCGACGATCAACGGCGTCGAATACGTTCGCCCCGGCATACTCGAGGTTAGGTAGGCCCGACGCCCGGAGGAAAAAACTCGTGAGCGATACGATTCTCGAAGTCCGGAACATCTGCAAGGAGTTCCCCGGCGTCAAGGCGCTGGAGGACGTGTCCTTCGACCTGAAAAGGGGCGAGGTGCACATCCTGCTGGGCGAAAACGGCGCGGGGAAGTCGACGCTGATGAAGGTGCTGACCGGCGTCTACCACCCGGAGAAGGGCGAGATCTTCTTAAACGGCAGGGAAGTGCGCTTCGAGACGCCCCGCGACGCGCAGATCGCCCGCATCGCGATCATCTTTCAGGAGTTCAACCTGGCGCCGAACCTGACCGTCGCGCAGAACATCTATCTGGGCCGCGAGCCGCTCAGGCGCGGAGGGCTGATCGACCGCCAGAAGCTCAACCGCGACGCAAAGGCGATCCTCGACTTCCTCAAGGCGGACATCGACCCCGCCGCGAAGGTCGAGGCGCTCGGCGTCGCGCACCAGCAGCTCGTCGAGGTCGCGAAGGCGCTGTCGATCGATTCCGAAATCCTCATCAT